>NZ_JAHNZV010000103.1 GCF_022267535.1 Psychromonas antarctica | reverse complement strand
AATATGTACCTGAGAATAATGACATGAATATAAATAATAGAAACTCACTTAGATCATAATATTGATTATAATCAAACTGTAAATATGCTAAATATGCAATAAATATAGAAAATAATATTGCTAAAAGTCGAATGAATAATAATGAATTTGTCGCAACACTTAATCTCCCAGAGTATTGCCAGCCGATAACATGACGACCAAAATATTGCCCGACAGGGTTAAGAAGAGAAAAATCAAACAACATTATAATGGTTAATAAAAGGTAGTATTGTCCAACTTCCTGCTCACTTAAAATACTTGTTAATAGTTTTATTGATAATAGTGCAATAGCAACCTGTAAAAATTTCCCCCCCCCCAAGATAACAGCATCTTTATTTTTCCCTATTAGGTTTTTAATCATCTCAGAAAATCTACTTTTCAATATTTATTATAAACGGTAAGTAACATGCAATTACCTTCAAAAATAAAAGCATGTAATTAGTATTCAGAATCAAAAAACAATTTCAGCTAAAAGCTTAATTTCTTTTTCAATCTCATTTTGATGATTACCCACAAACAAACCATGTTCATCAAGGTATTCTGCAGCCTCTAATGTTCCTGATACCTCATAATCAAAATACTCAAGCACGTCAGTATTCTTCAAGAAATTACCGGTCACGATTGGTCGACACTCAATACCGTTTTTAACGAGTAACTTAACTAATTCTGCACGGTCATAAGGTGCATTTTCTTTCAATATTAATGAAAAACCAAACCAACTACTTGAACCGGTTTCTTGCTGGATATCAATAAAAGGATGATTCGCAAATAGCGATTGAAACAGTTTCGCATTCTTACGACGCGTTTCAAGAAAGCTAGGCAGTTTTTTTAACTGTTCGATACCTAGAGCTCCGCTCATTTCAAGTGGTCGAGCATTGTAACCAGGAAGAATAAATTTAAATGACTCTTCAAATGGATCGTCGCTTTTTTCTCCACTTACCTTGTTGAATTTAGGTAAGTTACGTGTCCACCCATGTGCGCGAATGCAAAGCAGAATATGATAAAGCTCTTCATCATCTGTAACTACACAGCCGCCTTCCATTGTTGCTATATGGTGAGAGAAAAACGAACTATAAGTGCCCATCACACCAAAAGTACCGGCTTGCTTGCCATTTATTGTTGCGCCCATTGATTCACAGTTATCTTCCAATATAAAGATATCACGATCGGAAATTATTTTATCCATTCGCGCATAATCATTAGGGTTACCTAATAAATTAACAGATAAAATAGCTTTAGTCTTATCGCTAATGGCGGCTTCTAGCTTGTCTAAATCCATATTTAATGTTTGACGATCAATATCGACAAACTTAACTTTTAAACCATACTGTTGAAGCGGAAAATAAGTAGTCGACCATGAAACAGCAGGGACAATAATTTCATCTCCACGTTTCAATTTAAGTTTAGAATTTTTGGTAAAGAATAATGATGCAATCATTAATAGGTTTGCAGTTGAACCTGAACTCACCATTAACGCATATTTAGAGCCGAAAAACTTAGCAAAATCTTTTTCATACTGAGCAACTTCTTTGCCCATGGTAAACATATCGGAATCAATTACTCGTTGAATAGCAGAATATTCTTTTTCATCCCAGGTGCTACTCGCTAATGCATAATTAGTCATTGCTATACTCTCTTAAATAAAATTCATATGTTTTTTGGATGCCGACTTCTAACTCTGTTTTATAAGCCCAACCAAACTCTTTTAATTTCTCATCATCAATGAGCTTTTGTTTCATGCCAATAGGTTTGCTTAAATCATGTATAAACTTACCTGAATAACCCACAACATTGGCTACTGCCTGATAGTATTCGTTAATGGTATAATCAGTTCCTAACCCGACATTCAAGTTCTGAGGCATTTTTTCAAAGTTATCTATTGCATAGAAGATAAATTCAGCCAGATCTTCAGCATACATAAATTCGCGACGTGCTTCACCATCCCCCCAGATATCAATCTCTTCAAGGTTATTTTTCTTTGCTTCATCAATTTTACGAATAACCGCAGGGATCATATGCGAGTGGTTAGGGTCAAACTTATCAAAGCGGCCATATAAATTGCATGGAACAATCGTTTTATATAGACGACTCGCATTTTCTTTACGTATATATTCACATAAGCGAGTGCTAGTTACTTTTGCCAGAGCGTAACCTTCATTCGTAGGCTCTAACTCGCCTTTCAGAATCAGATCTTCAGATAGAGGATTAAGCGCATCACGAGGATACATGCATGAGCTGCTTAAGTTTAAAAATTTTGGCACATCACAATCGTTTGATGCTGTTAGGATATTAATCCCCATAAGCATATTATTAACCAAAAATTTAACAGGATGCGCCATATTAGCCTGAATACCGCCGACGATACCAGCAGCATGGATCACCATATCAGGCTTATGTGTGTTTATATATTGATTGACGGCGTTGCCGTCGAGCAAATTAAGTTCTGCGCTGCTTGGAGATAAAAACTCATGCTCATGCTTTAAAGCAACCTCAAGAATGTTTTTGCCAACCATACCATTGGCACCGGTAAGTAAGATTTTCATTGTTTCGCCTATTCAACCGCAACAGCAGTGGTGTAACCATGATTCTTTAAAATAGCATGCTGCTTTGCTTTATTGAGATCGTTTTCAACCATTTCAGCACACATCTCTTCAACTGTAATCTGCGGCACCCAACCTAATTTTTCTTTTGCTTTTGAAGGATCGCCTAATAGCGTTTCAACTTCTGCAGGTCGGAAATAACGCGGATCAACTTTGACAATCACATCGCCGACTTTTAGTGCTGGTGCATTATCACCCGTAATTGACTTAACAGTAGCGACTTCATCAAGCCCTTCGCCTGTAAATGCTAGCTCAATGCCTGCTTCTTTAGCAGACAGCGAAACAAATTCACGTACGCTGATTTGTTTACCGGTTGCGATAACAAAGTCATCTGCAGTTTCTTGTTGAAGCATCATCCATTGCATACGCACGTAGTCTTTTGCATGTCCCCAGTCACGTAATGCATCCATATTACCAAGGTATAAACACTTTTCTAAGCCTTGAGAGATATTAGCAATGGCACGCGTAATTTTACGGGTAACAAAGGTCTCTCCACGACGAGGTGATTCATGGTTAAATAAAATACCGTTACATGCATACATTCCATACGATTCACGGTAGTTAACTACTATCCAATAAGCGTACATTTTAGCAACGGCATAAGGCGAGCGAGGATGAAATGGGGTCGTCTCTTTCTGTGGTATCTCTTGCACTTCACCATATAATTCAGAGGTTGAAGCTTGGTAGAATTTTGTTTTCTTTTCTAACCCTAAAAAACGAATCGCTTCTAATAAACGTAGCGTTCCCATGGCATCGACATCGGCTGTATATTCTGGGCATTCAAACGAAACGGCTACATGCGATTGCGCACCTAGGTTATACACTTCATCAGGCTGAACGTCTTTAATAATACGCGTCAGGTTAGAGGAATCGGTTAGATCACCGTAATGCAGGAAAAACTTTTGATTTTTTTCATGGTTATCTTGGTAAATATGATCAACACGCTGGGTATTTAACGATGAAGCACGGCGTTTAATACCGTGGACTTCATAACCTTTCTCTAATAACAATTCAGCAAGGTATGAACCATCTTGGCCTGTGATACCTGTAATTAATGCAACTTTATTTTTTGACATGGGGCTTCCTAACTAAAATAATTTTGTTTAAATTTAAAATATTCTACCACAGAGAACACAGAGGTGCTTCGCACAACACCGAGAAAAGATTTAAGATCAAAACATTTTAATGTTTTTAAATACCTAAACCTCAAAACAGTTTTTATCCTTTCTCTGTGCTCTCGGTGTACTCTGTGGTTAAGCTTTATCTTTTGACATGGAGCTTCCTAACTAAAATTGTTTTGCATGCTTCTGCATAATTCTCAGGTAAAACAGAAAAGAATTAAAAAATGCACCACAGAGAACACAGAGGCGCTTCGCACAACACCGAGAAAAGATTTAAGATCAAAACAGTTTAATGTTTTTAAATACCTAAACCTCAAAACAGTTTTTATCCTTTCTCTGTGCTCTCAGTGTACTCTGTGGTTAAGCTTTATCTTTTGACATGGAGCTTCCTAACTAAAATTGTTTTACATGCTTCTGCATAATTCTCAGGTAAAACAGAAAATAATTAAAAAATGCACCACAGAGAACACAGAGGCGCTTCGTACAACACCGAGGAAAAACTTAAGATCAAAACAGTTTTTATCCTTTCTCTGTGCTCTCGGTGTACTCTGTGGTTAAGCTTTATCTTTTAATCTTCTATTGTATCTTTTGAATATTTTTAAGTGCTTTTACAACACAGTCATTTGCAACAGAATAACTGTCGGCCTCTGCATAACAACGCAGTTCTGGTGCGTTTCCTGATGGGCGCAGATGGATAATCCGCTGATCTTCTAAGGTCATTCTTAAACCATCAGTTTGATCAACGCTTTTTATTGCTACATTTTCAAAGCCCAATTGTGTTAATAAGTTTGCCGGATCGTTTTTTCCTTGCGCGATAATTGCCTGGCTTTTTTCGGTAGCAAAGTTTTGAATGCGATCGCTGTGTGTAAAGCGTTTTGGCAATGCATTCACTAATGTTGAAATAACCCCTTCACCTGCGGCGGCTAGTAACATAATGGCTGGAAGAACGGCATCGCGCGTCGGTAATGCTTTCAGTGGCTGACCGTTTAGTTGTACATCACTGCCCAGCAGAAAACCGCCATTGGCTTCAAAACCAGCGACTGAATTAAATTTTTTCGCTAAATTTGTAAACTCGGAAATTACATAAGGAGAGCCAATTTTAGTGCGTTGTACATGAGTAAACTTGTTGCTTAATTCAATAGCTGTGTTGCAACTAACGGGTACGGCAAGCGCTTCAATCTTTAAAGCCTCTGCGCTTAGTAAGCCAAGAATATCACCGCGTAACCAATTGCCATTTTCATCAGATACTAATGGACGATCACCATCGCCATCCGTTGAAAAAAGCGCATCTAAATTAAACTCTTTAGACCAGTTAATTGCTTTTTGCGTATCTTCTTCAGATACCGCTTCAGTATCAATGGGTACAAAGTGATCTGTACGCTCTAATGAGATAACCTCTGCACCTAGCTTTTCAAAAATGCGGTAGTAAAGATCGCGACCAGCGCTTGAATGCTCGTAAATACCAATGCGTTTACCTGTAAGCCAAGGTGTAGTGAACAGTGACGTGTAACGGGTAATATACTCTTCAGCTGCTCGGTTGCTCACAGTCAATTCTGGTAATTCAGCCAGTACTGAGAAATCAACCTGCTCGGTAAGAATAACCTGCTCATCAGCTTTACTGATTTCACCATCAGGGCGGTAGAATTTAAGACCATTACGATCAAAAGGGATATGACTGCCTGTGACCATGATACAGGGGATAACATCTTCTTGGGCCACATAAGCTAAAGCAGGCGTAGGCACGACGCCGTAGTAAACAACTTCAATATCTAGTTGCTGCAATGCTGCTGCACAAGCCATTGCCATTGCATGGCTGCTCGGGCGGTTATCAATGGCGATGGCGACTTGGTTAAAACTGAAATTGCGTTGCATACCAGCGATAAATGCAACGGTGAATGCAGCGCATACGTCAGGCGTAAATTGGGTCACTAAACCGCGTGCACCACTGGTGCCGAATGCAACACCGCTTTCTGATATTACTTCTGAGCTTATTAATTTTTTATTCATTATATTTTCCAATCATTATGGATGTTGTAAAAAATGACTTACCACCGAGAACACAGAGGCTGCGCACACCGAGAAAATAATTTAAGGTAAAAACCAGTTAAATTTTATCTTAGACCGAGCCATAAGCGAAAAACTCAAAAATTAATTTTACCACCGAGAACACCGAGCCGCTTCGCTACATTGAGATAAAACATACGCTTTATGTCTTTCCTCTGTGCTCTCGGTGTCCTCTGTGGTGAATCTTTTTCTTTAATCTATTATACGGCCTCACTGGTTAAACTTTATCGTTATAAGCTTACGCGCTTCAAGCCATTCATTAGCTTTATTTCGTTAAAGTTGATTAATAAGCCTGTTTTTATCCCACTTAATTTCAAATAAGTTATTAACTGTGCTGTATGAATTGCGGCAAGTTTATCCACCGATTTCAGTTCTATTATTAACCTTTCTGGCAATAGTATATCAAGTCTATAACCTGCATCAATCAAAACGCCTTTATAATTTATTGGCAATAACACTTGGCTTTTAGCGGTTATTCCCGCTTGATGTAGTTCATATATCAAACAGCTTTCATAGCTAGATTCTAATAAACCAGGGCCTAATGTTTTGTGTACTTCAATTGCGCAACCGATTACTTTTTGAGTCAGAATATCTACTTCCATGATAAACCTCTAAAAAACTTATTCACCACAGAGGGCACTGAGACGCTTCGCTACACCGAGAAAAATAACTTATTTTATGTTTTAGTCTTTTCCTCTGTGCTCTCGGTGTTCTCTGTGGTTAAATTTTATTTCTAACTTATTCACCACAGAGGGCACTGAGGCGCTTCGCTACACCGAGAAAAATAACTTATTTTATGTTTTAGTCTTTTCCTCTGTGCTCTCGGTGTCCTCGGTGGTGATTTTTTATTTCTAACTTATTCACCACAGAGGGCACTGAGACGCTTCGCTACACCGAGAAAAACAACTTATTTTATATGTTCGTCGTTTCCTCTGTGCTCTCGGTGTCCTCGGTGGTGATTTTTTATTTCTAACTTATTCACCACAGAGGGCACTGAGACACTTCGCTACACCGAGAAAAAATAACTTATTTTATGTTTTAGTCTTTTCCTCTGTGCTCTCGGTGTCCTCGGTGGTGATTTTTTATTTCTAACTTATTCACCACAGAGGGCACTGAGACGCTTCGCTACACCGAGAAAAATAACTTATTTTATGTTTTAGTCTTTTCCTCTGTGCTCTCGGTGTCCTCGGTGGTTAAATTGTATTTCTAACTTATTCACCACAGAGCGCACTGAGACGCTTCCCTACACCGAGAAAAATAACTTATTTTATGTTTTAGTCTTTTCCTCTGTGCTCTCGGTGTCCTCGGTGGTGATTTTTTATTATGGTTAAGTTTTAACTTATTAAACGCGGCCGTAACGATCTTCAAAACGCACAATATCATCTTCACCGAGGTAACTGCCTGTCTGCACTTCGATCATTTCCAGCGGAATCTTTCCTGGATTTTCTAAGGCATGTATTGTGCCTAATGGGATGTAGGTTGATTCATTTTCAGTGACTAGGATAGTTTTATCACCATTTAATACACTTGCCGTACCAGAAACAACAATCCAATGCTCTGCACGATGATGATGCTTCTGAATTGATAGTTTTTCACCGGGTTTAACGGTAATTCGTTTTACATGATCTCTTTGACCCGCGTCAATAGAGTCGTATTTACCCCAGGGACGATAAACTTCACGATGTAGCTTATGTTCAGTCCTGCCTGCGGCTTTTAGCTGATTAACAATCTCTTTAACATCTTGCACTTTGTCTTTGCTTGCCACTAAGATGGCATCTTTAGTTTCAACAATAACCAGGTTATCGACACCGACGGTTGTTACTAATTTATTTTCTGCATAGATATAGTTATTTGTTGAATCGACCGTAATGACATCACCCTTGATAAGGTTGTTATTTTCATCTTTCGCGGAGACTTCCCATAACGCAGAAAAAGAACCCACATCACTCCAGCCAGCATCCATTGGCACCATCATCGCTAAGTTTGTCTTTTCCATCACCGCATAATCGATAGAGTTATCGGGACAAGTTGCAAAAATGGCTTTATCAACACGTATAAATTCGACATCTTGTGATGGTGTAGCAATCGCACGTTTACAAACATCGAGCATGTCCGGCGCGAATTTCTGTAATTCTTCAAGATAACGACTCGCTTTAAATAGGAACATACCACTGTTCCAGTAGTAGTTACCGCTTGCTAAGTATTCTTCTGCAGTTGCCAGATCGGGTTTTTCAACGAATTCACTGACAGAAAATGCATCACCATCCTGACTGCCAGATTTGATATAACCGTAGCCTGTTTCAGGCGCAGTAGGGACGATACCGAAGGTCACCAGTTGACCCTTTTCTGCAAAGGGCAGCGCTTTTTCTACCGTTGCTTTAAAGGCCTGTTCATTTTCAATAATATGATCTGCTGCCAGCACTAATAAAACCGGATCTTCACCATCAATAGCGTTATTAACTGCTTGCAGTGCGGCAAGTGCAATCGCTGGTGCGGTATTTCTGCCAACAGGCTCAAGGATAATACCGCCGTGCTCATATCCGCCTAAGCGCATTTGTTCGGCTGCAATAAAACGATGCTCTTCATTACAAATTAATACTGGCGCCACATGTTCAATACCGGATAAACGTGCGACGGTTTGTTGCAGCATCGACTCATTACCCGTAACAGTTAAAAACTGTTTTGGATAAAGTTCGCGAGAAAGTGGCCATAAACGAGAGCCTGTACCGCCAGCCATAATTACGGGTGTGAGCATGATTTTATTCCTATTTCAAGTTTAATAATATTCAAGGCGCCACCACCGACGTACTGAGCTAAAAAAACAATAATTAGCTTATCCCTTTTTTGCTTTGTCTCTATGTAGCACGCAGTGCCTCTGTGCCCTCGGTGGTGCATTTTAATGATTTAAGTGTATAAGTAACCTCAATTCTGGATAAGCTAAACGATACAGTACCGTTATCCAGAACTGAGGTTAAGTAATTATTTAAATAACAGGTCTGCTTGTTTGTCTTTTTGAAAGTACCACTTACTGTGTTTGTGAACGCTTTCATCCACTAATAATTCACTTTCATCAAACCACTGATAATTTGAATGCTGATCAACAGGTAGTGATGATAACTCACCGTTAAAGCTAATGTCATAAGCGAGGACAATATAGTGTGTTGTAAATTTATCTCCGAAGAAATTATCATCATAAAAATGTTGATAAATGCCTTTGAAGCTGGATTGCGCTTTATTTAATCCTAATTCGGCTTTCATTAGGCGGTTAAATGCACGCTCAAATGGCTCATCTTTCAATACTCGTCCGCCTGGGACAAACCAGTACCCCTGCGCGGGACGATTGGTGCGCTTACCGAGTAATATTTGACCTTTGTCATTGCGAACAATAATATCAATTGAGATAAGCGGCGTGGACTCAATGACGGTTTTAAATATTGGTAAAGGGAGCATAATGTCCTTCTTAAATCTTATTCTACAAAGAGAAACTAATGAGTAAGCAATGAGCAAATAAAGAAAGATTAAAATATAGACCACCGAGGACACAGAGTTAAAGGAGGAAAACATAAAAGCTTATAGCTTCTGTATTGTCTTTTCTCTGTGTCGCGCGCAGCGCTTCTGTTAATGAATGCGAACCGAAACGCAGTTTCGCAGTCGCATGAAGTGTGCGTGGTAGTGGTTTTAATCTTTTTACAAAAAATAACCTGAGCCATCTACATAAGCATGAAATCTTGTTCTACAAAGAGAGGCTAATGAGCAAATAATGAGCAAATAAAGAAAGATTAAAATATAGACCACCGAGGACACAGAGTTAAAGGAGGAAAACATAAAAGCTTATAGCTTCTGTATTGTCTTTTCTCTGTGTCGCGCGCAGCGCTTCTGTTAATGA
>NZ_JAHNZV010000102.1 GCF_022267535.1 Psychromonas antarctica | reverse complement strand
TTTTGAGACTTTAAACCTTTTGATGCTTTAAGGGCGAATGCTTCTATCTCTTCTTTTTTCATAATTACCTATCCTTAAAATGATTAAATTAATGATAGGCAATTACACAGATTTCAGGACAGGGTCAAAGTCTTATTATCTGTGGTGAAACTGTCTTTTATCCCCATCTCACTTACAGTCCCAATCTAGTCAAAGTCAAAGCGAACATTTATCGATAATCATTTTCAAGGTATAAAAAAGGGTGCTAAAAAGCACCCTGATGTTACAAAAAGTAAAAAGAATTAGTTCTTTTTGATTTTTAACTGGCGCTTACACACATAAACATTTTCAAGATGCTTCATTGTTTCCGCTGGCATACCTTTCGGTAACTCAATTGTTGAATAATCATCATTCAGTTTGATATCTCCAATAAAGCGGCTGTTGATATCAGCTTCATTGGCAATAGCACCGACGATGTTTTTTACTTGCACACCATGCGAACGGCCAACATCAATACGGTAAACTTCTAACTCAACGTCAGTTGGGCGTCCACGACCGCGTGGTTTATCACCACCTTGTTCATTTCGGTCACGACTACGATCGCCACGATCATTACGGTCATTGCGGTCACGTCCACGTCCACGATCACTGCGATCGCTCCGTTCACGTCCACGATCATTGTCGCGATCATTCGAACGAGGCTCAACAAACTTTTCTTCAACAGGCTGTAACGGCTTTTCTTTTTGTGCCATATAAAGCAGCGCAGCAGCTAAATCAGAATCATCAATTTCTGAATTATTTTCGATCTGATCGAAGAGAGTACGATAGAAGCTCAGATCTTCACTTTCAACAACAGATAGAATCTGTTTTTCAAAGTTAGCGATACGCGTCTGTGTGACTTCATCATGTGAAGGAAGATCCATAATGGTGATCTGCTGACGTGTAGCATTTTCAATTGCTTTTAACAAACGGCGCTCACGTGGTGCTGCAAACAAAATTGCTTTCCCTTTACGGCCAGCACGGCCAGTACGACCGATACGGTGAACATAAGATTCAGTATCGGTAGGGATATCATAGTTTACAACGAGGCTAATACGTTCCACATCAAGCCCACGAGCTGCAACATCCGTTGCGACTAGGATATCCAAACTGCCCGATTTTATGCGCGCAATAGTGCGTTCACGTACTTGTTGATTCATATCACCATTTAGCGCAGCACTACGGTAACCACGAGCTTCTAAGCGTTCGGCTAATTCAACCGTCGCTGTTTTAGTCCGTGCAAAAATGATAACACCATCAAACTCTTCGGTTTCCAACATGCGTGTTAAGGCATCAAGCTTATTAACGCCACGCACAATCCAACATTTCTGCTCGATATTTTCAACTGTGGATGTTTTAGACTGAATTCTAACTTCAGTTGGTTTGTTCATGTAACGCTTAGTAATGCGTTTGATTTGATCTGGCATAGTTGCTGAGAAAAGTGCTGTTTGACGCTTTTCTGGCATCTCTTTCATAATGGTTTCAACATCATCAATGAAGCCCATACGTAACATCTCATCAGCTTCATCAAGCACTAATGTTGTCAGATGTGAGAGATCTAATGTTTTACGTTTTAGGTGGTCCATAATACGGCCAGGCGTCCCTACAACAACTTGTGGTCCACGGCGCAATTGTTTGAATTGAATATCATAGCTTTGGCCTCCGTAAATTGGCATCACATGGAAGCCACGTAAGTGACGAGCATAAGTTTGGAATGCTTCGGCAACTTGAATCGCTAATTCACGGGTTGGTGCAAGTACTAACACTTGCGGATAATTGAGTGATATATCAATATTAGCCAGCAAAGGTAAGGCAAACGCGGCTGTTTTACCGGTACCTGTCTGTGCTAGACCTAAAACATCTTCACCGTTTAAAAGCAGCGGGATACATTGTGCTTGAATCGGAGAAGGTGTTTCATAACCAAGTTCAGAAACGACACGAAGAAGTGCTTCTGGTAGGTTTAAATCTGTAAAGTTAATCGTTATTTCTGTATTTGTTGACTCTGACATAGTGGCCTCATGAGTTCAGTTAAAATCTGTATTTAAGAAGATACTTAATTACACCAAATTCAGCCTATACCTACGTCACATCAATTATTTCAGTTACTGAAACTATCTATTAATTCTCGCGCTATCAACCGCGTATGTAGGTAAAATCTGAATATTTCGCATCGTTTAAAGGATAATCCTTTTGCGAGGGTGGCGCATTCTACTTGATTTGCTCAGATAATGCCCGTGTTATTTTGACGCTGCGCCCAAAAACATAAAAAAAAGAGGTTTATCATCTGTTTTTGAAATATAAAACTTGCCAAAATTATTCTTGTGGGGGACGGGAAGGGGGTGATAATACGATTATTCTATTCTTATTACCCTTATAGGAATACCAATTTGCATCGCTAGTGCGCTATTAAATATTCTTTGTAAGCCATTTTTTGACTATTTAATTAAGTGTAAATTAATTGGCATGGAGAGTCATAATAAATCCTGAACGGGCGCTCAGAACCAAATATAAGTACAGGGTTAAAGTGTACTTTTTTAATAAGCGCTAAATATGAATCAAATTAGCGCTCTTTATATTCATGGAATAGTTACTTATAAAAAGAGTGATCACCGCGTTGATGTTCAGTGATATCTCGAACTGCATTTAATTCGCCTGAAAATTCTTCTAACAATTCTTTTTCGATTCCCTCTTTTAAGGTTAAATCCACTTGCGAACAACCGTTACAACCACCACCAAATTCTATAATGGCGACATTATCATCGGTAATCTCAATTAATTTAATAAAACCACCGTGACTCGCTAGCTGTGGATTTACTTGCACTTGAATAACGTATTCAACGCGTTCAATTAACGGAGCATCATCTTTAACTTTGCGCATTTTGGCATTGGGAGCTTTTAAAGTGAGCTGCGTTCCCGTTTCTTCTTCAACTAGGTCGATAAACGCTTCTTCTAAAAATCCGAGGCTAACATCATCAACCAATGCATCAAACCCATCATAGTTGAATCGCGTGTCACTACTTTCAACTGCTTCTGGCGGGCAGTAAGAAACGCCACATTCAGCTTTTGGCGTACCAGGGTTAATAACAAATACACGTATACTTGTACCTGCTTTTTGAGGTTCAAGTAATTTTTTAAAATGCGCTTGTGCAACAGGAGTAATTTCAATCATAGTTGGGCCTTTAATCTTGAGTAATTTACTCAACCATTATAGCTGGGATTATTGTGAAGAAGAAAGTAAAGAGTTGATATTTATTTACGAACATCTGTTCGGCAGATACAAAACACACTAATTGAAGCCACTTTTTGGGCTTGCAAGCATTGGCAAAGACTATTGATGGTTGCTCCCGTCGTCACTACATCATCAACTATTGCGATGTGCTTCCCTTGTAAGTGAGTATTTTTAGTGACGGCAAATGCAGCACGTAAATTTTTTCTGCGCTTAGCAATTGATAGTCCTTCCTGTGCTTGTGTTTCTTTTTTCCGTTCAATTGCCCCGGTTAAAAGTGTTATATTCAAATGTGTGGATACGACCTTTGCTATCAGTTGGGCTTGATTAAAACCGCGCTGGCGTAATTTTTTAGGATGCAACGGAACTGCAATCAAATAGTTAATACGGGCGATCTGCTGTTTGCTAAAATGGGATGCAATAGACAGCGCTAATAGTTGCCCAAGTAGCTCGCCAGCGATTAATTGATGGCTATATTTTAGTTGTTTAATTAATTTTGGATAAGGTGCTTGGTAACTTGACAATGCATGTAGTTGAGTAAAAAGGTGCTCGTGTGTTAAGCAATCACCACAAAATGGCTGCGTTGTGAGTAGAGATAACCCGCAATATTGGCAGCAAGTTCGGGGTTGCAACATCGCTTTTTGGCAATGGTTGCAGATCAGTTTATTATTGCTTTGCAAACCGCACAAGAGACATTGAGCAGGCAGTATTTGCTCAATTGTTTCTGTTAATTTTTGTTTGATAAAATAAAAAGCTGATTTCAACAACCTTTACCAGATAAATATGAGGGAAACCGTGAGTATAGAACAAGCTGATAGTAATGCTTTGTTGACCGGTTTTGACTTACTTAACCTCAGTTCTGGATAATGGAAGCGAAATCAGATTAAATATCAACAAGTTAAAAAACATATTATACAGTGCTGTTAGTTTTGCGTAGTTCAAGGCGAATCATCGCAGCAATAACTGGTTATTGGCAGATGATTTAACGCAGAAATACGCGTAAATAACGGTACTGTATCGTTTAGCTTATCCAGAATTGAGGTTACTTAATAATAGTGAGCTGCGTGGTATGTTGAGGTGGATCGCGACGCTGTCGTTGTCACTTTTGGCCTTTTTTACAGTTTACTACTTTCACAAGCGAGTAAAAAGGTGGCGGTGATTATTAGCAAATGTGCCGTTGAAAGTTTTAAAATTAGGTGCATACACCATTTTTTAGTGAAATAGGTAAGTTTAGTTGTCGTGCAATAAATTTTATTTTTGATTAAATATTAACCAAATGCTTTATTTCTGTTAAAATAACGCCATACTTTTTGTATAGTATTCTTACTTAACTACTTAACTACTTAACTACTTAATAGATTAAGGTGATTTATGGATGTTCGTTCAGCATACAATTCAGGCTTAACTGGTTTTCAAAATGCATCTGCTCAGCTGAGCACCGCAAGTTCTCGGATAGCCAATGCGGGTATAGCAGAAATAGGTATGACGGGGAATCAAGGGGCACCGGAGAGTCTATCTTCCCCTGCTGAGCGTACGCCTATCTCTTTAACCACTGAGTTGGTTAATTTAAAAGTGGCAGAGTTTCAAGCTAAAGCATCGGCCAACGTTATTTCCACTGCTGATGAGTTGGTCGGCACCTTAATTAATACTAGCGTGTAGGGATAACTCTGATGGTTAATATCAATACCCATCTCCCCTCTGCGGTTGCACTGCCTTTTCATCCGCCAACAGAAAGTTTACAGCACGACAATTTAATCAAGCCGATTATCCCTAAAACAGAAATTATTGCCTCTTACACAAAAATGCGTGAACAAGAGGAGAGCAGCCAACTTTCAGATCAAGCACGCAGCATTATCCAGAATGGCGATAAGCAAGCTGCGGAGCAACCCTCACATCAGAATTCTTCAGCAAATCAAAAGCGTGGGCTTTTTTTTGCTCGACGAGGGGCTTTTTCTGCCTCCGAAGCAGAAAAAGGGGATGCGAAGTTAGTTGCCATTAAAGATTTCAAAGAAGTTATTTCAGTTATTCAAGCGCGTTATAAAAATGCGGTTAATCCATTGCCTGATCCTGTGATCGACTACGCCATTTAGCTGTTCGCCAGTCCTTCAGAAATTTTTTAACTGCATAAGCCTTATAAAAAAATGCAAGGTAGCATCTGCCATCATCCGTTCTCTTCATCACGGCTAGGACCGTCGGCAAAGATGAGCTCATCACCCGGAATGAAATCATAACGATCCCACTTTATACTTGGCGTAGCCAGTTGTTTTTTGCTGTCTTGTTGCTGGTCTTCCTCATGCTCTTTGTCGCTATTAATGAACTCATCAGCGCTATCATTAATCACTTTTCTGATTTGTTCATAAATATTATCACTAACAGTCTCCTCCAACGTATCTTGAATAACATCCCATAACCCCCGCCTGTAGTAAATCGTTTCATTAATATCATTTTCCTTGCTGAAATCTAAAAAAATGAATTTTATGTGAGGATAGGGGGGGCAAAGTTTAATAATGAAGGTGAGTCTGTTCTAAGTGGTTGTGCAATGAGGTTAAAGGAGGGGGGGATAGTTACGCAATAGTAAAATTGATTTGCAAACATGGTTGATCATAACCATTATCTTAAAAATTGCAGTGGCAGTTTTCTATTTTATGATGGAACTGCAATAAGATCCCGCAACTAGATAAAACGTCACGAGATTTTATTCGACAGTTAGGAGTTAATGGCTACCGCCACAACAGCTTTTACCTTCTGCATGTTTGCTTGACTGACCACCACAACAGCTATCACCCTCTGCATGTTTGCTTTTATCTCCACCACAACACTCATGATCATCTTCGTCATGAGTTTGAGTGCCGCAAGATCCACCATGCGCGTGGATATGACCATGTGCAAGTTCTTCGGCTGTTGCAGCGCGGATACCGACAACTTCCCCAACAAATTGTAATGCCATGCCAGCAAGCGGATGATTGGCATCGATGCTGACACTATCGTTAGTTACTTCAGTGACTTCAACTGTTCGGGGGCCTTGATCTGTTTCTGCTTGAAATGACATACCCACTTCAACTTCATCAACACCTTCAAATAAAGAGCGAGGCACTTGCTGAACTAGTTCGTCTTGAAAAGGACCGTAAGCTTGTTCAGCTTCAAGTTTAACATCAAATTTATCACCCACTTTTTTACCTTCTAACTCGGCTTCAAGCCCTGGCACTAAATAATGTGAACCTTGGATAAACTCAAGCGGTGCACCATTTTCTGTGCTGTCTAGTGCATTACCATCAACTTCTGCGACACCAAAGTGGATTGAAACCACTAAATCTTTTTCAATTTTCATTGTATTACTCACTTTTTCTCATTTTGTTCAATCTTCTGAAGGATTAAAAACACCAATCATTTGTTCAAATTGACGCGTAGCTGCGGTTGCTTGTTTGGGGGTTTGAGTTTGTTTAAAACCACAGTGCACACAATTTAGCGTTTCAAGCCCATTTTCTAGTGTCAAAGCTATGCTGTCAAGTGCATTACATTTCGGACAGGTTGCCCCCGCGATAAAGCGTCTTTTTGTTTTTAATAAAACCATTTTAAGCATCTAGGTCGTGAATGATTTTTTCATGGTAAACAAATACTGTTTCATTAGTAGTGGCTATGGCTCAACTTTACAAAATCAGCTATCATTCTAGCTATTTTTTGCCTTATCTTTAGATTGAGACGTTTTAATTATGATTGTTGCTAGTAATATTGAATTTATACGTGGCGGTAAACCTTTGCTGGTCAATGCCAGTGCAACAATTAATCCGCGTCAAAAGGTTGGCTTAGTTGGGGCAAACGGTTGTGGTAAATCAAGTTTTTTCACTTTAATTAAGCAAGAAGCCCATGTTGATGGGGGGGATTTGAGCATTCCGCTACACTGGCGCATTGCTAGTGTGGCGCAGGAAACACCAGCATTAGATAAAAATGCGCTGCAATATGTTATTGATGGCGACATCGATTTTCGCCAGCTGCAGGGGAAACTGAGTGTCGCAGAAGCTGCTAATGAAGGCACAAAAATAGCGGAGTTGCATGCTTTACTTGATCATGCCGGTGGGTACACTATTGAATCCCGTGCCGCTGAATTACTGGCTGGCTTAGGTTTTTCTGAGCAATCACAAGGTCGTTCAGTCAGCGATTTCTCTGGTGGATGGCGTATGCGACTTAATTTAGCGCAAGCACTGCTTTGCCCGTCAGATCTGTTGCTGCTTGATGAGCCGACTAACCACCTCGATCTGGATGCTGTTATCTGGCTTGAAAAATGGTTGCGTCAATATACCGGAACATTAGTACTGATATCACATGATCGTGATTTTATTGATTCAGTCGTCGATAAAATTATTCATATCGAGCAGCAGCAATTTAACGAATACACAGGTAACTACACCAGTTTTGAACGGCAGCGTGCTGAAAAATTAGCGCAGCAGCAATCGTCATTCGAAAAGCAACAAAGACAAATCAGCCATATGCACAGTTATATCGACCGTTTTCGTTACAAAGCGAGCAAAGCGAAACAAGCACAAAGTCGAATCAAAGCATTAGAAAAAATGGAACAGTTATTACCCGCTCATATGGATAGTCAGTTTAGCTTCGCTTTTAGGCAGCCTGATGCGTTGCCTATGCCTCTATTAACACTTGAAAAAATAAGCGCGGGTTATGATGATCTGCTTATACTGAATGAAATTAAATTAAATCTTGTCCCCGGGAGTCGTATCGGTTTATTAGGGCGAAATGGTGCGGGAAAATCAACTTTAATAAAACTGCTATCAAATCAATTGCAACCTATATCGGGTAAATTGGAAATCAACCCGAATGCTAAAATCGGCTATTTTGCTCAGCATCAACTTGAATTTTTGCGTTTAGATGAAACGCCGCTTGATCACTTGTCACGTTTAGCGCCAGATGAAAAAGAGTTAGTCTTAAGAAATTTTTTGGGGAGCTTTGGTTTTCAGGGGGATAAGGCTCTAGACAAAGTAGCTCCTTTTTCTGGCGGAGAGAAAGCTCGCTTGGTGCTGGCTTTGTTAGTGTGGCAGAAACCGAACTTATTATTACTTGATGAGCCAACCAATCATTTAGACTTAGAAATGCGCCACGCATTAACGATGGCCTTGCAGGCATTCGAAGGGGCAATGGTTATCGTGTCACACGATCGCCATTTACTGCGTACAACGACAGATGACCTTTATTTGGTGCATGATCAGAAAGTTGAGCCCTTTGTTGGTGATTTAGATGACTATCATAAGTGGTTGTCAGATCAGCAGCGTATTGAGAAACAACCTCAGCAGCAAGAGGGTGACCAAAGTAATTCATTGAACGCTAATCGTAAGGATAAGAAACGTTTAGAGGCGGAATTTCGTAAAAAATTAACTCCTTATAAGAAGGCGCTAATCAATGCTGAAAAATTAATGGATTCATTTACACGTCAACTTGAGCAAATCGAAGAACAACTGGCCGATTCCGCAATATATGAACATGCAGAAAAGACCCGTTTAACGGGGTTATTAAAACAACAAGGTGAGGCTAAAGAGTCGCTGGAAGAAGCGGAAATGCATTGGATGGATGCGCAAGAGTGCATTGAGCAAATGCAGGCGGAATTTGACTCGGCAATTTAATAGCTTGAGTTTTAAATTAGGTTGTTCATAATCACTTGAAAATAAACGATACAAACAAAGGAAAACTGATGACTATTGAAACAAACGAATATTTTGATGGCAACGTAAAATCAATTGCCTTCCAAAGTGAAACGCTACCAGCAACTGTTGGTGTAATGGAAATTGGGGATTACACGTTTGGAACAAATGCAAAAGAGTATATGACAGTAGTTAGTGGTAGTTTAACGGTTAAATTACCCCAAGCTTCGGATTGGAAGACATTTACGGCAGGAGAAACATTTATCGTTGAAGCTAATATGAGTTTTGATGTGAAAGTGGCAGTGCAGACTGCGTATTTATGCCTCTATGAAAAATAGTTTAGTAAGTGGTTTTAATAAAATAAAGGAGCGAAAGCTCCTTTTTTTATGTCTGATAAGCTTGATATTTAAAACTGAACGATGACTTTAGTAAAAAATAGGCATGATTGAGATAAAAAATAACCACTATGATTACTAAATAATCACTTGCTTAGTTATTCTAAATTATTCATTAAAAACACTTGCCAATGTGATCGATATCTCTATAATGCGACCCCACAGACACGGGCTGCAACGCCAATGACTGAGAACGAAAGAGGTTACTTTTAATGACGTTTAACGTTGATTGAAAGATTGAAATTTCTTGTTTTAAAAAGATTATCTTTATAAAACATCAAATAATAAGCCTTGACTAAGTTCGCTGGTAGCGTAATATACGCACCTCGCCGAAAGGCACGCTCTTTAACAATTTAATCAAACAATCTGTGTGGACACTTATTGTTGATGTGATTTCAAAAAAATCAAAGTCCTTTCTTGTAAAGG
>NZ_JAHNZV010000101.1 GCF_022267535.1 Psychromonas antarctica | reverse complement strand
CTATTGCACCAAAATTTAGATTCAAACGTTTCAGAAGTTTGAAACAGAACTGCTCTATTAATTCTGGCAACTGAATGTGAGTATATTCAACTTGCTCACGTTCCACAGTGCGCCAATCTTCTTCAATACCTATTCCTTTAGATGTTATCTTTACCGCACATAACATATTTCCAATGATAGTAACTCGTAGGTCTATTTTAGGTGAGATGTACTCTTGAACAGTAAAAGGAGAGGCAGCTGAATTACTGTCTGTAAGCTCACTAACATTTTTAACTGTTGAATATGTAAACAAGCAATCTTCAGCATCTCTGAGTAAAATAGTATCCAAAGATTTTATTATTACTTGTTTATCAAAGGTATGAAATCTACTCGCATTATTACCTATTAGTGTTTTTGGTATATCAAAACCCATTTCCTTTGCCACACATAATTGGTAAGCTTTAGTTTCAGCTAGGTATGTTGCTTCAAGCGGGTTTAACCAACGAGCGTTATTAAAAATTGTTAAACTTCTTAAAAATCCCATCCACTGACTACGTATTAACTGTTCATCAACAGTAAGTGAATAACTGGGAGTGTTTCTTAAAAAAATGGGCTGGCGATAATAAATAGATTTTGTTTCAGATGTTACTTCATAATTTATTCCTTCAGCTATTATTTCAAGTGATTTATTCTCTATATCTATAGTTAAACGGTAATTTGAAAAATCCTCTTTATTAAGTCGAAAATAACTAACTCCACGTTTTTCTAATTCCTGTACAACAAGGTCTGTCGAGAAATCATATATGCTTGATACAACTAGAATATCTACTTTCATTCCCCTTTTTGATCCTCGCCTGTTTCTTGGTCACATTTTTTTGATACTAAGGCACCATATTTTGAACCCGGTGATACTAATGGTTCACTTTCAGAAATCCAATATCCTTTAGCGGTATCGAAGTAAGAACCTTGTGGCATTTCTGGTGAAGATGAATATGGCTTTCTTTTGGCGTGTTCAATCAAAATATGTTGCGACATAATGTTTTAATTCCTTTTTCCGATTGCACATAACAGATTAATTTAACAAATAAGATAATAATTTCAGGCCCCCCTGCATTACTAATATTTAATATCATAAAGTAATTATCATGACTCATCTTGAACTTTTGTCACAATATATTGAGCGGTCTCACCATAGATTCATTTTATAGTTACTTATGAAATATCCTCATCCCCCTCAACTCCCGTCTTGAGTAAGCCACATATTATGTAATTGACCACTGCCATTTTTAATGCATATATTACATATACAAAATTAACAATGCAGCTGTAAATATGTTGGGGAGGAATCATAAGAGATATCTGGATACTAGCTTTGAAATTGAGGGGTAATGCAGGTGATTGGAGCGATAACATAAAATAAAAAACAGTATGAAGATAGTTTTCCTTAAAGTCCCTTTTGAGTACCCCTCAAAAACACAGCACCCCTATAGCACCCCTTGGGGCTTAGAAAGGCATTTACAGCCTAAAAATCAGTCCAATCAAGCATCGGGGCAATGGAGAAGCGGTTTGATGGGTAAACACTGGCGCGGTCTGGGTTTGTCATTGGTTTTGCTCGTTTTTTATATGCTAGCTTTGCGTTGAATTATGTTCAATCTCGCTCTACAGTACGCCTTATGTACGCCTCGATGGAGTAGGACAAATGGCCTCATTTTCAATACAGACCCGCACACTCGCAAATAGTGAACTGCGTTTTAAAGCCAGCGTGGTGGTTAAAAAGAATGGCTCAATCATACACAGAGAAGCCAAGATTTTCAAAAAGAAAGAGCTCGCAATATCTTGGGGAAAAAACATAACCCAAGAGCTGCAAAAGTTTGCCGTTAATAAGCATAAAACCTGTTTGATTGGTGATCTGCTTGATAAGTTTATGAATGATCGCTTTCTTTGGGATAACACCGGGCGAACTAAGCAATATGTTATTAAGATGCTTAGTGATTGCGGCATTGCTAATATCCAAAGTAACTCACTGAGAACCAGTGACCTGATTGAGCATTGCAAAAACAGACTCGCTGCAGGGGCTAAACCACAAACGATTTACCATGATATTGCTTATTTACGCTCAATAATGAAAAAAAGTTTAATGAATAGAATGAAAAATTGACAGTTTTATTATGAATAGCTCTAAGAGTAATACCTACACTTTCCCCCCTGAAACAGAGAAATGAACAAAAAAGGCAACCTGCGTTACCC
The DNA here is from genome assembly GCF_022267535.1 of Psychromonas antarctica. Lineage (GTDB taxonomy): Bacteria > Pseudomonadota > Gammaproteobacteria > Enterobacterales > Psychromonadaceae > Psychromonas > Psychromonas antarctica. Next base: position 7,500 of record NZ_JAHNZV010000101.1, on the reverse strand, counting down.
TTTTTGTCATCTATTCAAAAAACTAGCACAGCATATTTAGTAAAGCTGTCGCCAAGAAATACGTCCAAGTATAGGTGAACCATCATCATAAATATGCGTTTCACAACTGCCATCGTCGAAGCATGTAACCACATGCAGAACACCCTTCTCATCCAAGACAGCATTCACACCTACCGCTACCTTATCATCGTAGTTATCATTAGTGGTATCTTCAGAAGTATCTTTTGCTTCATCACCAGGTATAGTTGGATCAGCTTCTTTCCCTCCGCTGCCCAAGCTTGTTCCTGTGTTCAAATCTAGCGCCATATACCAGCTACCCCCTCCTGGTGTGCAGGAGGTCACATCATTATCCGGCAGTATGGTGGTAAAAAATATTTTATTTCCCACCAGCGCACTGTTCGTGGCTTGTCGCTCTCCTTCATTGTCCGTGTTGCTGCCAGCAGTCGTGGAATCACCCTTAGTATTAACCAAATCGAGGTAAAAACCATCGTCGTCATCCCAATCAAAAACATTAGCCGTTAAATGACGTTTATTATTCTCTTCTTTTAAGATCTGTTGCGCAACTAGATTACTATACTGAGTTGTGCTGGAATCTCTAACTCTAGTTATGTTACTAGTATTCAATTTATCTTTAATAACGTAAAAACTCTGCGTTGCTTGGTTCGTTGCACTGTCATCGCTTTTTTCAATATACTTGCCCGTACCAAATGCGACCAGCACATACGAGTTAGCAGCGACAACGGGGTCAATGACATAGGATAATTGTGGTTGCGTTGTAATAGGCTGAGATAAATAGTCTGTATCTGTTGCATTTCTAGTTGGGCTGGTTGCTTTAAATAACGGCTTGCCGTCAGTTTTTTTATTCTTCCATTCATTCAGATCTGTTTTATGTTTGATATCGAAGACCCACATATTGCCATACAGATCGCCAGCATAAATATAATCCGCTTTACCATCATTATTACTATGTAACACAGCGGGACTTGCCATCGCATTAGCGCGACCAGCAGGGTCATCAGCGACTGTCGTTCCAGTGGTGAGTTTCTTAATTAAGCTGCCATCAGTAAGATTAGCAATATAAATCGTTGCTTCGCCACTCGCTGAATTGTAACCATTGGCAAAAATAACACCGATCTCGCCATTATTAAGCTTCACAATCGTCGGCGCTGCTGCCGTAAAGCCTAAATCACTATAATCGGCTATATCAGGGGTAATTTCCCACTTAATCATGCTTGTGGCTGGCGTGGTCATATTAGATACATCGATTGCATAAAGCCCTTTCCCACCTAGGCCTAATGTACCGACCAGAGTGGTTTTTCCATTTTCATCTGTATAAGCTGTGATCCCCCCATCAACCGAGTATTGATGTGTATAAGTTGGGCTAACTAAATTAGCCAATTTGTCATAGACCCCACTGGGGATGTAAGCCATTAGTTCTTCGCCATCGTCCACGTTCAGAACATGCACCATGCCGTCATTGGCACCAAAAACCAGCACCTCTTTGTCTACAGGATGGCCATTACTTGCTGTAACCGAATAGGGGGCTGCATGCATAACATCGCCAAGCACAGAGTCACGTACACGCATCGGGTTATTCGAAGGTGGAGTCTCATTATCTCGATCACCACGAATATAATTAACCACTTCTTTCAAGTAGTTCAAGGGATCACTACCTGTATAACCACCTAAGAGCAGATCCAATTGATCTTGCGTATAGTCGTCTGTTCCAGCCGTTGTTGCATCCGGTTCTTTAAATACAAAGGTTGCGCCAGCAGCACTCTGGCGACTAAATATATTACGTGTTGTGTGACGATCTAGAACATCCAGCTTTTCGGCTGCGCTCCATTTGTAGCCAGAAGTCGGATCGAAGTTGTAGTTTCCGTCTGCAGTATAGGCCTTAACATCACCACTCCATCTAGCAGACTCAAAATAGCTGCGGTACTGCAATGTTCCTGCCGTCAGAATGAGGCTGTTGAATACCGCAGCAGATGCTGAGCCATTCGTTGCAAAAGCGCTAGCAAATGCTTGAGCTAACTGTGACTTTAATTCACCGGCATTAGTTACCGGGAAGTAGGTATCAGGCACGTTATCTCCATCGCTATCCCACTCTGCAGGAATATTGGGTTTGCCATCTTCATTAATACTGTCATCATCACTGTCCTTAAACCCCCCCCATTTAGCCGCGTACCAAAGCGGTGAAGGTAAGAAATTTGCAGCTACATTTACACTTGGGAAGAAGTTGCGTGTGGCAATAAATGGAAGATCGTCGTCATTTCCCGAAATATCACGATTTCGATAGTCAGATGTGTCCGGTGTATCTAAGTAATACTCTACATCGCCTCCATGTTGATCTTTTACCTCCAAATAGAGGCCATCGTTGGTTGTACCAGAAATAATATATCCTGCATGCTGATCAATACCTCCAGCCGCATAGGTAGAATTGAGTGATATTTCTACACCTTTTTTAGATGTTTCGCATGCTTTGGTAGGATCATTATCTTTGTATGCAAAACAGAGGGCTTTCACTTCATAGGTATATTTAACCACCATATCCATATCATGATCCGCGCCCTGCTCAACATCTTCGAAATTAATGCGAAACACTCCTCTGGTTGTAGATATCTCTTCAACATACCAGTCAACTATGGTATTGGTCGGCTGAAAAGCAGTTTTTGCAGAATTAACTCCGGAGCCACCAACAGACTTAGCAAAAGGCACTATTTTAATTTTTTCCCCATCAATATCAACCGTTACTTCAGGCAGGGCAGAGGCCATTGCAACGACCATAGTATTGATCACTTGCTTGCCTGTTTGAGTGCTAATATCTTCAGTCTTACCAAAATAAGCAACCCCTGCCGAGCTATAACTGCCCTCTTTGGTTGGCTCCGCCGGTGCTAATCCGCGAATATTTCCCAAACCTTTGATCTCTTTTGCAGTAGGAGCATTGTCTTTATTGCTGTCTGATTGACCGATAAAATATTCACCCGATGTTTTATCTTCGCCACCAGAAATAGTATTTAGCAGTGTGCTGAGATTAAAACCAGTTAATGTTGATCCACTGTAAGGTTTCGTAAATGTAACATTGGCGCCAGGTAACTGGTCGGAATCATAAGAGGGATTAATATCACTGATGACCAAATTAGTCGCATTTAAACATTTTCGAGATCCATTACCCGCTGCATAGGGGTCATCCCATGTTGCATTAGGCAGCCCTAGTCCATCATCATAGCCTCCTGATGTGTTATAAGTTGGGCTTGCGGAAGTCGTACCAGCGAAGTAGCGCAAACTTTCATAGAGCATTTCACCAATTGGATTTCCCCAAGAGGCACATTGACCATCACTGATAGGACCATCTGTCACCCAGCCACAGTTGGTCGCATAACCATGATCACTATATCGGAAACCGTGAACTTTCAGTTTATTAATAGTGGCGACTATGCCATTAATTGTGTTGTCATAAGTACCGTTATCATTGACTTCTGCAGAAAAGTTACTAATCGCTTTACGCAGCACACCGCCGGAAAGGTTTTTGTCATAGCTACCAGTTAACAAACCGAAGAGCATTTGATCATCATCACCATAGTCATGTAACAAACCGGTAGGTTTATAACTGTCGACTTCATTAACGGTATATTTTTTACAATTGCTTTCCAAGAAACCCGTAATACAAACTTTAACACGTACGACAAACTTATGGTCGGTGTCTACGGATCCCGCAAGGACAGGCCTTTCAGTTGACGCCCAACTCCATATCCCCTGCTCTCCTGATACACTAACATTTTCTCTCACACGTAATTCAGGCGGTTCATCTTCACTTGTGAATGTAGCCGTGCCAAAAAAATGCTGTTTGCCATCAGCTGGAATTGTATAAGGCGTATAATCGGCAATATCATAGTAAGCTATATCACTGTGTTTATAGGCTTTTCCCCAGCTATGAGCATCTTGAGGAACATAAACACGCTCTAATTTAGTGTTACCCGCATTATCTGTTGAACGATAGCCACCATAAAGTACCTTGCGTAGTACATCCATGCGCGTCATGGTTAAGTAGTTAAGGAAATTACCACTCCACGGTTGTGCGTTATTTAAACAGGCATCCGAATGATGATCTAATTCTTCTTTCGGTTTAAAAACGTCATTATTCCTATTGTATTCATAGCATTTCTTAGGATCGAAATAGCCATCATAACTGATAGAGGGTTTAAATCTTATATCTAGTACCCCATCACCATCAAGATCTGCCGCGTCGTTATACGCCTCATAATAAAGGGTATGATCGCGGCCCATTACCAGCATCATCATTGGCGTCGATACTTTTTCAGTAAAAAGAGGTTGTGTCGCCAAGTCTAAATCAGTAGCCAATGCGCCGGGTAATGAAAGCAACAAACCAGCTGCGGCAGTAAAATTTAATGTTAATTTAAACAAAATAGTCTTCCTTGTAGATTACCAACAGCCGCTGGTAGTAGGCGTTGTCTCATTTTGACTGTTAAGGGTTAAATCACCACAACTGTCTGTACTTTGCGACCCTGTTTTTGGCGAAGCCGTGACTGTAAATGTACTTGCCGCCATGCTGGTAAACGCCAATGAATAATAGTTGTCAAACTCCGAGTTAGTGCTAACAGCTGAACTCGCGTTTACATAAGTCAAATTCATCGCATAAAAATTTTCCATCTGCTGTGCGGCTTCAACCAAGGTTCTTTTAGCTTCCTCGCGACGGGCTTTTCTAACGCTGCCCATATAACTCGGATAAGCGACAGATGCCAAAATACCAACAATGACAATGGTAATCATTAACTCAATCAGGGTAAATCCCTGCTGTGTAACTCGCATTAGTTTATTACTCCAAAATTGCATAGTGGCTTTGTAAGAAGGTTTCTGCACCACCCGCCCCTGTCGCTGTAGCCGTTATCCTGAATATACGCCGACTATTAGAGCTATCAAGGCCCATATCTTCTATCATATACTTCGGCCCACCATGCAGTGAGATCCCACCGTTAGTTGCCTCAGCGGCACTGGCCCAATGTCCAGATGTCTTCCACCAGTCACTTGATACAAACGCAGCTTGTTTCACCCCGCTTAGCGCGTAAAGGGTAGGCAGGTCACTTTTGTTCTCCTCCACCACAGTTTCCCCCTCCTGAAGTCCTGACTCTGCATCGGCAAAGGTAACTATTTGATCATAATTGGAGCTGCTCACTTTTCTTTGCGTAATAACCTGCCGAGCAATGGAGATGCCTAAAACTGAGATCACCAGTACAATCACCAGTGAAGTTATCAATGCCGCGCCACGCTGTTGATTTCTATCTGTAAAATTCAAGCTAACCTCTCTAGTTTCTAATCAAGACAGTTTCAGTTACTACGTTTCTGAATTGGGTGTCATTAGCCGCGCTGATTGTCCGAGTAAATAAATCATAGGTTTTGCCATTTATCAGGTGATTACTGGTGACGTTTTGCGCCACTAAAAAACTCACTTTAACGCGATTAACTGCAGTCCAATCTGGAACATTATCAGCATCATAATATTGATAATTCGCGCCTGTTAATCCATATAACAGATGCAGATGTTCAATATTCTCACCCAAAACGTTTGCTGTTCCACCGTCAACTTGACATACCAACTGATCATGGTCATTCACAAATATAAACAGCGAAGTAGCATTGGTTGTATCAGTAACCGCAGTTCCATCACAGCTAAATATCCCATTGGCCGCCCCTAAAAAACGCAGCGCAAGAATATCCGAATCATCTTTAGCGTCAGTAACACCATTAGGATCGCTAGATACCTCATTCCATCCTTGTATACTTTGTCCTGCGAGCAAATTTTTGCCACCCAAAGTATCTACGGGCAGCGCAAAATTAGTTTGGAGTTGTGCAAAATCCCTAAATCCGGCCTGCTGTATATACAACCTTAACAGCTGCATCGACATTCGCCCTTTACTGACCAGCGCCAGTGAACCCCGCGTATTATCATAAGCACGCATATCTCCCAACACGGAATACATTAACCCCGCGAGCAGTGACAGCGACAGGGTCATCGCCACCATCAGTTCGACTAGGGTGAAACCTTTTTGTTTTGATTTTAACGCAGCCATACAGTTAAGCTCCCGCACTGGTAATTACCACTGTGTAGATCACAAACACCACTAGCGACCCCCGTTCTGGCAGCATCCCAAACAAGAGTAATTGTGACAAGGTTACCTGCAGTAGCAATTGAAAACTGGGGTAGTGGTAATTGTGCATTTAAATCATCATACCAGTCCTTTACCTCATATTTGGCAAACTCATCGCGACTGCAAGGAACAGTACTGCTACACTTGTTCGGAGTACCAATATTCAAATTTGTGGAATCAAACGCCGCTTCTGGGTTGACACGTATACGCTGCGACAAATCCAACAAGGCAAGATTTGCGATCTGTGCAAAGCCAGCACGCTGGCCAATATCCATCGATTTCACCTGCATTTTTGCATGTCCGAGTATACCCACCGCGATAATCAACATTGCGATAAGAATCTCCAGCAAGGTAAATCCCTTTTCTAAATTACGCACTAACACCCCCCTCCTACCGCAGACTCGATTGTTCCCGTCTGGCTAATTGTTATTTGCGAGCCGGACTGGTTTGTGGAGTGGCCGCAGAGTGTAAAGGTACCAATAGCACCCGACGTATGCCCAGTGGGGTTAAATTTAATTAGCTCTGTTGTATTGGTTATGCGTCTTATATCACCCCTCGTCTGATTGATAATAATCTCTCCTGGAGCATCTAAATCATCCCCCCTGTCTCTGTCTTCATAGACCAGCCAGCCAGTGCTGTTAGCCCAGGTAGAACAGGAAGATCCGTTTGATGTAGGACAAAGATAGACAGATATATTTTTACTTAAAGCCTGCTGCTGAGCGGTATTAAGTGCACTGATCAATAGATCTCTGGCGGTGCGCTGCTTATTCGAGTTAACAAGATTTGTAAATGAGGGCGCTACAATAGTTAACAGTATCATAACCATACTTATTGTAATCAGTAATTCAATCAGGGTAAATCCTCGAACTCTCCCTTTGAAAAGCGTTTCTTCCATAAAACTTCCTTTAGTACTCTAAGATTCGATTGAACTACTGCTTTTCACTATAAATAATCAATAAAACATGCAACTACAGTCACTGTATCATCTGCTTGATATCATTCAAGTAAGATCAAAGATTGTTCCGACACGGATCACGTAGGCCATTTATATAGCTTAATAGTGGCGTGATCTGCAGCTAAAAATCATCACTGGCGCTGTTTAAATTCATCTTTATCAGAAAAAGTTTAATTTTTAATTAAATCATTTTTTTTAGGCTGTGAATGAGAGCTGTTCGTCAGAATTTCTCAGAATATAAATTAAGTTACATGCTTATGTAGATGACTCAGGTTATTTTTTGTAAAAAGATTAAAACCACTACCACGCACACTTCATGCGACTGCGAAACTGCGTTTCGGTTCGCATTCATTAACAGAGGCGCTGCGCGCTACACAG
>NZ_JAHNZV010000100.1 GCF_022267535.1 Psychromonas antarctica | reverse complement strand
GATCGAGTACAGAGGAAATTATTACAACTTATAAGTAAACTCTTCTTTTTTAACATCCACTTTTACAGCGCTCGGTTTTTTATCATCAGCCAATTTTTTTAGTATTTTGACGGAAAGATCGGGTAACATTGATTTTTGTAAAATATTGTGAATATTACGCGCACCGGATCCCGCGTCATTACACATTGACACGATTTTTTCAACTACTTGTGAGCTATGAGTGAACTTGGCTTGGTAATTTTTTTGAAAGCGAACACCAATACGTGCAAGTTGCAGCTTGGTGATTTCGGTTAACATTTCATTATTAAGTGGTACAAATGGTACAACATTGATACGGCCTAAGAATGCAGGTTTAAACGCATCTAATAGATCATTCTGCAATGCTTTCTGCAAACCTGCAATTGAAGGTGCTGTGGCTTCATCTGCAAATAGATCCATTGTTGTATCAGTACCTACATTAGAAGTCATAATGATAATAGTGTTTTTAAAATCAATATCACGACCTTCTCCATCTTTGATCGTGCCTTTATCAAATACCTGATAAAACACATCCTGTACACCTGGATGTGCTTTTTCCATCTCATCTAATAAAATAACACTATAAGGTTTACGACGAACAGCTTCCGTTAATACGCCTCCTTCGCCATATCCGACGTAACCTGGAGGAGCACCAACCAGCATTGACACTTTATGCTCTTCTTTAAACTCCGACATATTGATAACAGTGACATTTTCATCACTACCATATACTTGTTCTGCTAATGCTAACGCTGTTTCTGTTTTACCGACACCACTTGGTCCTGTTAATAAAAATACGCCAATAGGCCGTGTTTCATCACCTAATTGGGCTCGTGAGGTTTGTACCGTTTTTGCCATAATATCAAGTGCATGATCTTGGCCTATAATTCGTTTACTCATACTCTCTTTTAACGATAATATATTATTGATCTCGTCGCTTTTCATTTTACCAACAGGGATCCCAGTCCAGTCGGAAATGACTTCAGCTACAAGCTGTTCATCAACCTGCCAGTGCACCATCGGGCTATTATTTTTAGCTAATTCATCCTTTAGTTCTGTCAATTCAACAAGTTTTTGTGCTTGCTCCTGTACCTCGTCCTGTTGTAACGCATGAACCAAGAGCGATACCTGCTTAACCAGAGCAATCTCTTTTTGCCATTGATCAATCAACGGCAAGAGATCTTTTTGCGTTTGCTTTAATTCTTTGTTTAATTCAAGTAGCAACTTCTTATGACAAACACCTGTTTTTTCTTCATTGGTTAATAGCTTAATTTGCACAATAAGCTGCTGCTCTTTACGCTGTAAAGCCTCTACTGCACCGGGAGTTGATGCTTGGCTCATTGCAACACGCGCACAAGCGGTATCTAATAAGCTCACCGATTTATCGGGTAGTTGACGTCCATTAATATAACGGCTTGATAATGTAACTGAGGACTGTAACGCTTTATCAGAAATTAAGACATTATGGTGATTTGCCATAATAGGCAATAATCCGCGCATCATGATCACTGCACTTTCTTCACTTGGCTCTTCAATTTTAACAACCTGAAAACGGCGTGCTAATGCGGCATCTTTTTCGAAGAATTTTTTATATTCAGCCCAAGTCGTTGCTGCGATAGTGCGTAACTCACCTCGAGCTAGTGCAGGTTTTAATAAGTTTGCAGCATCGTTTTGCCCCGCCTGCCCGCCACTGCCGATCATAGTATGTGCCTCATCAATGAAAAGAATAACGGGGTTAGGCGATCCTTTAACTTCAGCTATTAATGCTTTTAAGCGGTTTTCAAACTCACCTTTCATGCCAGCTCCGGCCTGCAATAAAGCCAAATCTAAAACACGAATAGAGACATTTTGTAATGCCATAGGTACATCTTTTTGAGCGATGCGTAATGCTAAGCCTTCAACAACAGCGGTTTTACCCACGCCCGCTTCCCCTGTTAAAATAGGGTTGTTTTGACGACGGCGAGTTAAAATGTCGATCATCTGACGAATTTCATTATCTCGTTCTAATATCGGATCTAATTTATTGGCTTTCGCTTGCGCAGTTAAATCCTGAGTAAACTGATCCAAACTTGGCGTTTTACTTATCCCTGCACCACCAGTACTAACAGGCGAAATAGCAGCAGTTCCTGCCGTTTCCGTTGACTGTGCAGCCAGCTGAGTCCATGAATGCAATAATTGAGCAGGATCGACTTTCAACAACTGCTTAGCAGAGCGTGAAATAAGCGCACACAATGAATCATCTTTTAGCAACGTGTAAATAATATAGGCAGAGCGAATTTGTGAGTCGTTAAATTCAATCGTTGTGTTTAACCATGTTTGGCGTAATAAATTAACAATATGAGGAGATAAGCTGGGTGCCGCACTATTACCTGTTTTTAATTTTTCTAAGCCCATCCGTAATTCAGAAAGTAATTGATCTTTGTCAAATGCGAAACTCGCTGTAATAAGTTGCAAATCACCGACTTCTTTTTCAAGCATTGCCTGTAACCAATGCTCAATCTCAACAGTAAACTGACTGCGACTGTGGCAGATAGAAGCTGCGTTTTCGAGTGTTTCCCGGCATGCAGGGTTTAGCTTTTCAACTAACTTATTTAAAGTCATCGCTGACATATTTTTGTCCTTTAATTATATTTAATTGATGAGTTATAACAATATGCTGATATTATTTTTTAAGATTGATTTCCGACTGGCAAGTCCACATCCCATTCCTAAAGGCAACGTTTTTTTAGACAAACTGGCGACAGGAATTTGTCCGACTAAGACTTTAAGTTGAATCTTATGCTGTATTGATTTTCCAACGTATTGTGAAATGATTTTATTAATACCTCGGTAAGTTCTACCTCCGTGTAGAATGTCATTAATTTTGCAATCCGCTTCAGGCTTAATGACAATATTGATTGCTGAATTAATATCCCAGACTTTCTGTCCAATACTCGCATCTACCCCAAGACAAGAAAATTTTCCTTCTGGTCGTGAACGTTGGCCTAATTGAGTTTGCTCTGATTTTGCTAACGATTGCCACTTCCCCTGAAATTGTTCAATGTCAATTTCGCAGCCCGTAAAATCACTTAACATTTGCTTTAGGCCTGCAACATTCCGTACTTTACGGTTAAAAATTCCCGCGTAATATTTACCAAAACTATTTGTTACGCCTGTTAATTCATTTAATACCCCTGAGAAGGCATCAAGATGATCTTCACAGTTATTTTCAAAACCGATTGGAAAACGATATTTTTCCCAAGCCCGATAATATAACGATAACAAGCGATGATTGAACAGATCGAAAAAATCACGCATGCCAGTATCTTTATACTTCAAACGTTCCAAAACAAGCTCAGTATAATGCTGTGGTAAAGCACCATTTGTTCCCGTCACCCCCATAAATGAAACATGCATATCAAGTACCGAGAGAAGCTGCGAGGAAGTCTGTTGCACAACCTTACTCACAGACGCCCCTGGAAAACCTAAATGCTGATCTGATTTAAAGCGGATCAATTCATTTTTAGGAAGACTGTCATGGCCCACTTTTCTTTGCTGTTCCTTACCCGCCGCTAACTGTCGCTCGATTGTATAAACAGCTTGATAAAAATCATATTCACTAGGGCTTTCAATTAATGTTGCGACACTCATAACAATTCGATGCTTCCTGCACGGCTTGGCCATTGATGGTATACATTGTCCTGACCATTAAATTTAATACTTAAACGAGTAAAGCTATTGATAGATGCAAATTGCGAAAAGAAATAATCTAAAATAGCAGAGAAGAAAAATACTCCACTACCCGCAAAATTATCAGTGGCGAAAGTTAATTCGATTTCAGTTCCGTTACAAAAACATATTCGTCCTTTTTGATTTACTCGTGCTGTCGCACTTTGTAGTTTAATTCCGACTATATTTTCTATTAGCGTTTTATTTTCAGGTGAGCTTTTAAAATCATATAACTTTAATGTATCTTTTAATGTTTTAATGGCTGACTCACCACTAAAGTGATCTAATGATAAATGGCTAATCAGTTGCCAACGCGTGGCATCACCCAATGCTGCACGAACAGGGGTGGTTGGTGCCAGTAAACATTTGACTTGCTTAATGATATCGGCATGATCGGATACCAACATTTTGGCTTGATCACTTCCAAAAGGAAGGTGAATTGGTAAATTACGGTTACTACACAATGCGGAAATACGTAATACCCAAGTATTGTATTCATCCGTACAACTAAAGCCTTTAAACTGGTGATCAACTAATGAAAGATATAACTCAGAACCATTTTCAGCACTACCGCCAGCCCAACTTGAAGATTCTCGCCTGCCATGCCAGAACATTCGATCTTGATCTGTATAAGCGGGATGCGTTTCCGCGTAAAATGGTGTTACCTTAAGCATATTTTGCTTTTGATCGTAAGCTTCAACGTTTTGAATTTGGATGATTTCCGATACATCTGCATCCATATATTTTGCAGCTAATTTATATTCATACTGAGATGCTTCAATATGAACAGGCTCTAGTTCTTGCTTAAATAAATTAATTATCGGTGTGCAACCCATTAAAAAGTTATTTAAAGTTACCTGTTTTTCAAGATCATCTGATATTTGGTCGATATAAATATAAAGATCAAACTTATTATCAATATTAGGCCAATTAGTATTGAGTTTATTTAATTCAAAAAACATGAATTTTTCAGGAAATATAAAATTTTCAATGAGAGTTCGATAAGCAGAAAAAGAGCGTTTACTATAAGGTACAACTTGTTGTTCTTCTTCAAAACCAAGTGCTTTAATATGCCTCGATTCCAAATATTGTGCTCCCGTAAAATCTCCTGGTCTACTTATTGCCATGCCAATGCAATGAGCAGACAAAAGTTCATAGAGAAGAAATGACTGCTGTGGTTGTCCGTGTAAATAAAAACGAAGGTTATCGACTGCAAGGTTGGCCATACTAACTTCTTCAAAATCCGTACAAAAACTTAATTTGATAATTGATTTTGTAGGTGTCTGCCAAATAGGTTGCGGGGCACTGAATGGAGCGTTTTGAAATTTAGCATCTGTAATCTCCAACGGCCACAGCGTTGTCTCATAGCAGGTTTGAAAATAACAAGGTTTAATTCCTTCAACCTGAGTTTCGACCTTAGCGCCTCGCGGTAATACAAGCCCACTAGTGGATACATTTTCGGTAACCATTTTGATCACCGACATTGATGGAATTGGAGCTTGATAATCGGGGTATAATTGTCCTAACAATGCATCGGTTAATTCAGGAAAACTATCATCTAATTTTTGTCTCACCTGAGCGGTAAGCAATGAAAAAGCTTCAATTAATCGCGATACATGGGGATCCTCAACATGCTCTTCGCTTAATTTTAAGCGGCCTGCTAATTTTGGATAATTTTCAGCAAACTCAGCCCCCATATTGCGAATGAAAGCCAATTCTTTATTGTAATATCTTAGCAACTCATCATTCATTATGCGCACTCCATCACTTTCATACTTAAATGAACCGGTTCAACTTCCGAATCAAAACTTATGTACTCCGGATCAGGATCGGCATAGAGAAGTGCATTGATGCGTAATTTTAAAATTCGATCAAGGCACTGCTCATTATCGACAGTCTCTACATCAACCTCAATAAATCGAGGTTCAAAACGTCTGATTGACTCAGCAACCTTTTCACATAACGTTTTCCGCCCTTCCAAACTGCCAATAGCAACACTAGAAAAATCAGATAATCCGTAATTAACTAATGAGTCATTTAACTCTGTGTAACATTCAGGCCATGTGCTCCACTGCACTTTTGCGTTCAATAAATTTTCAATATCACGGGCAACATTACGCCGTAACTGCGCAAGGTTAATTCCTCGGTAATGTTCTTCTGAGGCCTTTTCATTTGGCGCATCATCTATCAATTTATCAAGCAGTGAAGCATTGATTCTAGTTTGCTTAGAAACTTTCATTCGCTCAGTCCGATCTTATTAATAGTTATCTGATGTAAGACGTTTGAACTCCGAAAAAGTGACGGCGCTATCATCTACCAACCACATTTTTTGCCCTTTACCGACCATCATATCGGTAGAAATCTCTTTCCAATCGGTTTCACGACCCAATTTTTCTGCATCCGTTTCACTTTGAACATAAACAAGCGGAACATGCGCTTCGCCAGAAGGACCCTCTTTAATGCTTAAATCAACACGACGCCAAACTTGCTCAATGATTGATACTGGTGGTTTAAATGAGATAACCTCAATTTCAGATAACTCCGCGAGGTAAAACTTACCGTCTGTACCAAAAATTTCAACAAAACCACCTAAGGTGTCATCAAGATCACGTAATTCTGTCACGGCTGAATTATCAAGTTTCATGGTCAGTGCGGGTCTAATTTTTTCAAGGTTCTCGGCACTTGCACGAATTGAATCCCGATCACCATTATGAAGTTCAACATTGAGTTGAATTAAGGCTTCACTGTGTTCATTTGTACCGCTAAACAATTCAGGAACAGAAATCCCATTGGAAAAATCTTTTCTTGCTTGCTCCGCACGGATTAATTGACGTAAGTTCGTAGCCCCGATTAAAAATTCAGGATGTTTTTGCACCATAATATTTAATTGTTTATCAGCGCGATCTAACTCGCCTTTAACACACAACAACTCAATTAACGTACTACGAAAGTCAATATTAAGGGGATCTTCTTTTAGTTCGCTTTCTAACCATTGAATAGCTTCTGTTAGTTTTCCCATTTGTAACATTTCTTTAATTTTTTTCATTTCCATTCCATTATTGTTGAGGTGTTAATTCAGTAACCAATTTTATGCTTGAAACCATTTGATCCATTTGAAAGTGTGGCTGTAATTGCATAACTGAGTAATAACAGCCCGGCTTACCAACCATCTCTTTTATCTTTACTTGCGCGCTATATAATGGGTATTTACTTCTTATTTCTTCTGAAGAAGAATCCCCCCCCGCAGTATACTGATGCAACCATTTCTGCAATTCACGTTCACAGAGTTCTGCTGAGCTATAAGTGCCTAATTTCTCTCTTCCTAATAATTTCAAGTAATGCGCAAACCTTGAAACACAAAAAGTGTACTGCAACATTGAAGATAATTTCGCATTAACAGTCGCCTCTAAAGAGTCAAATCCTCCTGGGTTTTGTACTGATGCATTACTAAAAAACACTAAGTGTTCACAGCCCACTATTGGTGAAATTGGGATAAAACCATTATCTGCTAATATTTTTTCAGCTCGGTCTCCCACTTGTAAATTCACAGATGGTTTACAACTTTTTTGATATTTATCGGTTTCAAATTGTGAGACTGGTAGATCACAAACTAGACCTTTTTTTCTATAACCTGGTTGCATGCCTCTAATTTGACCAAACCAACCTGATTCAACGAATGCTCGCAGCAATACACCAGAAAAGGCATAAGCCGCATTTCCCCATAACTGATCTACTTGAGGATTTTTGATAATCTCTTTAAATTTAAATGCTTCACTTCTTGAACCATCTGCTTTATAAGGTGCACGCATCAAGATATTAGGTAATGTAATTCCTAGAAATCTAGACTCATCCATATCACGCAAAGATCGCCATTTTACATATTCAGGTTGGTCAAAATTCTTTGACCAATTTATATAGGATCCCAGCTCTGAAAAATCATCAACAGCAAATAACGAAGGGTGTGCTGAAGTAATAAAAGGGGCAAAAGAAGCAGATGCTACCCGGGCAACATCTTTTAATGTGTCGATATCATTGCTACTAAAACCTTTTTTATGTTTATGTGAAATTTGATAATCACCAATAATCACTCCAAAAGGTTCACCACCAGACATATCATATTCGTTGCTATAGATAAGCTTATAAAATTCACTTTGGTCAAATTCAATTGATTTATCGAAATCTTTACATAGCGTTTGCCAGCTACAATCCAAGACTTTTATTTTTATTTTTTCTTCTTTATCTTGTAATTCTTTTTGATCAATTAAATACAACAATCCTCGCCAACTGGCTTCTAATGCTTGAAATTGATTATGGTGTAAAATTATGTTGATCTGTTTTTCAATCATCAAATCTAATTCACTGACTGTTTTTAACAATAAGGACAGTAAGTTCTTTTTATTGATTTCATTAAGCGAGAATGAGGAATGCTCAATCCATAACAAAATGGATTTAGCATCATTTCGTTCCCTTAAAAAACGACGTATAACCGACCGATTACTCAGTGATTTTTTAGCTAAATATATAGAGGATTTAGCACATTTGTCTTGAACAAATTCTGAATTACTCTCTATAAATGAAACATTGCTTAACACCGTCAATTTAATATCCGTTTTATATATAAACCAATCTACCTGACATTTTTGACCAGCAATTCCGAAGATAGTCTTATTCGATGTATGAAATTGATAAAACGATTGTTTTAATTCAATACGTCAAACACAGAGAAGACACCTCCGAAACCGCATCTAAAATGGCGCTAAACGCTTAAGTTACAAGCGCTTACCTTTGTATTAACCAATAGATGGAATTTTGGCAACTAGTCGCAAAGATGAAGTTAACTCTTCCATTTGTAACCAAGGTTTTAACCAAGCAACTGCATTATAAGAACCCGGTTGGCCAGGGATTTCTTTGACTTGTACTTTGGCATCCGCTAGCGGATATTTTGCACGTATATCTTGACCACCGCCTTCAGCCGCATTAACGTAAGAAAGGATCCAACGGTTCAGCCAAGATTCAACATCTTCAGCTTCCATAAAAGAACCGATCTTGTCACGAGCCATTACTTTTAAGTAATGAGCAAACCGAGATGTTGCCATCATATAGGGTAAGCGAGCAGAAATTGCAGCGTTTGCAGTCGCATCAGGGTTATCATAAACTTTTGATTGTTGACAAGTTTGCCCACCAAAAAAGACCGCATAATCCGTGTTTTTGTAGTGGCATAAGGGTAAGAAACCTAATTTGCTTAGCTCGGCTTCACGACGATCTGTAATACCTATTTCCGTCGGGCATTTTAGATCTGGATCGCCATCATCACTGGTGAATATATGTGTTGGTAAACCTTCAACTTTACCCCCACCTTCTGCACCTCGAATAGCGGTACAAAATCCGTACGAGGCAAATGCTTTCGCCATATTCGTAGCCATCGGATATGCAGCGTTCATCCAGCAGTAGTCTGAGGAGGCTGTTGTTGTTGAGCGCATACCTCGTTCATCAAGGGTAAATTCTTCATAGCTAAATTCTTCAACTGGTTTTGTTGCTTCACCATAAGGCAAGCGTGCTAATACTCTTGGCATTGTTAATGTCACAAAGCGAGAATCATCACTATCACGAAACGCATTCCATTTTGTGTATTCTAATGATTCAAATACTTTTTCTAAATCACGTGGTTTAGTTAACTCAGACCAATCTTCAAAACCAAATAATGACGGATCAGATGCCGAAATAAAGGGGCAAAATCCAGCAGCAGCAACATTTGACATCAATGATAATGTTTCAATGTCGACAGGATGATTTGAAAATTCATAATCACCTACTAAAGCGCCGTAAGGTTCCCCACCTGGAGTACCAAATTCAGCTTCATAAATATTTTTAAATGTCTGACTCTGGTCAAATTCGACAGCCTTACTTAAATCTTTATGTAACTCTTTTTTACTCATACTCATGCGGTCGCTGTCAAGATAGTTGCAATGATTGACTGTGATTATGCAGCTAGTTTTGCTTCTTCTTCTGAGGGTTTGTTAATGTAAACATCACCTACAGGATCGCAGTTCCTTGTTTTACCTGACCAACG
>NZ_JAHNZV010000010.1 GCF_022267535.1 Psychromonas antarctica | reverse complement strand
GTTAGGCTAGTCTCGCATTGTGGTTTCGTTCTGGGGCGCGGACTTCAGTCCGCATGGGGTTGTGACTTGGTGGACTAAAAATAGGATGCGCAGAGCTTATCCGCTCATGATCCTGAACTGTCGTTCAATTCGCTCCACGCCCCTTGGTTAGGCTAGTCTCGCATTGTGGTTTCGTTCTGGGGCGCGGACTTCAGTCCGCATGGGGTTGTGACTTGGTGGACTAAAAATAGGATGCGCAGAGCTTATCCGCTCATGATCCTGAACTGTCGTTCAGTTCGCTCCACACCGCATTAGCACCCGTTAGCGAAGCTAACTAAATGTTAAAAAGCCTCTCGGTTGAACTAACAACTCAAGAGGCTTAATTAAATCACAACCATAAGCGCTGATTATTTCTTTTTAAAGCTACCTAAACCAGGAGGCATTCCCATACCGCCGGAGCCTCCCATGCCTGGTGGCAACATGCCTTGCATACTGCTCATCATTTTACGCATGCCACCTTTAGCAGACATTTTCTTCATCATTTTCTGCATCTGCATAAATTGTTTAAGCAATTTGTTAATATCTTGAATCTGAGTACCCGATCCGGCTGCAATACGGCGTTTACGAGAGCCTTTAATAATTTCCGGTTTAATACGCTCTTTTTTAGTCATTGAATTAATAATCGCTTCCATCCGCTCGGTGGTTTTATCATTAACTTGATTCTTGACTGCATCAGGTACTTGCCCCATGCCCGGCAGCTTATCCATCATGCCGGCCATTCCCCCCATATTTTTCATCTGTACAAGTTGCTCACGAAAATCGTCGAGATCAAAGCCTTTGCCTTTTTTAAGTTTATTGGCTAATTTTTCCGCTTTTTGCTTATCAACTTTGGTTTCAATTTCTTCAATTAACGAAAGAACGTCACCCATACCAAGAATACGCGATGCGATACGATCCGGATGGAAAGGCTCTAAACCATCTACTTTTTCACTCATACCGATAAATTTAATCGGTTTACCCGTAATATGACGAATCGACAGTGCCGCACCACCACGCGCATCACCATCAGCCTTAGTCAAAATAATCCCTGTTAACGGAAGCGCTTCGTTGAATGCCTTGGCTGTATTGGCTGCATCTTGACCGGTCATTGCATCAACAACGAACAGTGTTTCTATTGGCGTGATTGCACGATGTAAATCGCTGATCTCCGTCATCATTTCACTGTCTACATGCAGTCGTCCTGCAGTATCGACAATAACAACATCAATGAATTTCTTTTTCGCATAGTCAATAGCGGCATTCGCTATATCGATCGGTTTTTGGGATATATCACTTGGGAAAAATTCGACTTCAACTTCTGCGGCAAGCGTTTCCAACTGTTTGATTGCAGCAGGACGATAAATATCGGCACTGACCACGAGCACACTTTTTTTATCTCGGTTTTTCAGTAAGCGTGCTAGCTTTGCAACCGAAGTTGTTTTACCTGCACCTTGTAAACCTGCCATTAATAATATTGCCGGCGGTTGCGTAGCAAGATCTAATGATTCATTGACCTCGCCCATGGCTAATTCGAGTTCATTTTGAACTACTTTAATAAATGCTTGACCCGGACTTAAACTTTTAGCAACCTCTTGACCCACTGAACGTTTTTTTATGGCACTAATAAAATCACGAACAACAGGTAAAGCTACATCCGCTTCTAATAGCGCCATGCGCACTTCGCGCAGAGTATCTTTAATATTATCTTCGGTTAAGCGTCCTTTGCCACTGACATTTTTCAGGGTTTTCGACAGTCGATCGGTTAAATTCTCAAACATGCTCAGCTCTCGTTGCTAAAAAAATAAAATGGATTATACGCAATTCTGCTTTTTCACAACAGTATTAACTGCTGTTGTGTCTAATAAAGCAGATAAATACTGTTTTAAGCGTTATGCATTGCGTATAATTATGTCTCTTTAATTTTAATTATGATGATGTAGGGTGATATGGATTATTTTGCACTGATCAGTAGCATTTTTTATATAGTGGCCGCGACAATTGCCACCATACAACTCTTTGCACCGAGTAAATCACTCTCTCATTATTTTTTTATTAGTATCGCTTCGGCACTCTTTTGTCATGCTAATTGGTTATACCAGAATATTTTCATGTCACATGGACAAAACCTTACCATATTAAATGTATTGCTGCTGGTCACCTTCATTATTTCACTGCTTTCCACTGTCGCTAATAAACGTTTTAATACAGGCGTATTACTGCCGATAGTTTACGGTTTTACTGTGGCTAATTTTATTGCCGTTAGTTATTTGCCCAATGATTACATTACCCATTTAGAAACTCAGCCACAAATAGCCACGCATATCATTTTGGCGTTATTAGCTTACTCTATATTGAGCATTGCGAGTTTATTTGCTGTGCAACTGGCCTACCTCAACTACCGCTTAAAGAACCGTCAACTACCATTAACCAAAATAAACATGCCACCATTGATGACTTTGGAAAAAAGTCTATTCCAATTTATTCTAATCGGTTATATTTTATTAAGCGGCGCGTTGCTCACTGGTTTTATTTTTATAGAAGATATGTTTGTACAAGGTGAGGTGCATAAAACCATCTTATCTATGATTGCGTGGGTTATTTATGGGGTCTTATTATGGGGCCATTATAGTAAGGGATGGCGAGGACGTTTGATCATTTACATCACGATTGTTGGCTCTTCATTACTGACGTTAGCTTATTTTGGCAGCCGCATTGTGCAGGAGATCATACTCAGTTAAATAGCCGCGCTGTTGCTCAGAGAGATAGCCACAAGCAAGTAAACATTCGCCAGTAGTTATCCATTGGCGGATGTTGACTTTTCCATTGAGTTGCAAATAAAGGCGCGCAAGTTACTTGATGATTAAAGCGGCAGCAGAACGCGCCGCTATATGAACTGACACTTTATTTACTGATGCTGATAGTAATTCGTCCCCGAAGAATCCTTGTGCTTTTTGTGCCGCCTCGACGGGCAGATTAATCACCACAGCGTCATTCTCCCAGTTAAATAAGAGATGCAGTGTCGCCTTGCCTTTAACTATCGTAGCATGCCTAAAATCGCGATTTTTAAATTCTGTAGGCAACCCAGCAAACTCATTGTTAAGTAGCTTAGCTAACTGCTCCCGACTAGTTTCACTTAGACCCGCGAGGCGGTCACCAGCAACAAGTAAACCATTACAAGCGAGCACAGTTAACAGATGTAAACGGTACTGCTCTGGCGTCGCGATTTGCTGCTGAACATTTTCAAGGGTGATGCAATCTGGGTCATTTATCCATAACACCTGATTTTGCCAGCTGCGATGTAAAATCTCCTGAGCGATTTGATAAAAGCGATCCCCATTGCGCTCTACATCATCGCCAACCCGCATCCCATTAACCATGCCTAAGGATGGCCAAAGTGGCGCATTGCAGCCTAATAAAAAACTCTCTCCCGCGCCTTCACAAATAGCCGCCATACCGCGGCGGTAAGCTTCTATTCGCGTAGCGGTTGGATCGTAGAAATAACCGCCGTGAATAGCGCCCCAGAAATTGGCATCGAGTTTAAATAACGTGATCCCTAAGGCTTGGTGGAGATAACGCATTAATGTTTTCAGGTGCTTTTGTACTTGTGGATGTGTGCCATCCAGCACATACCAAGGGGTACAGCGCCAGCCACCATAAGTCACCTTTTCAGCCGCAAGGGGCGCGCCATTCTCGTCTTTGACAAACCAATCCGGATGCTGCTTAAAAATAGCGGAATTCCCTTCAGCAATAAACGGTGCGACCCACAATGCGGGTTTCACACCCGCGCGATGGATCTGCTCAACGATTCCCGCTAACCCTGCGCCAAAGCGTGGTGAAGGTGTTAACCAATCGCCCATATACGCCTGATAACCATCGTCAATCAAGAGATAATCAAGCGCGGTGAACTGTTGTCTCATTTGCTGTAAATTTTCACTGATATCCGCTTCATGCAAATCTGCATAATAATGGTACCAAGAACACCAGCCAGAGGGTGTATTCTGGGACTGTAAAGATTGCTTTCGAGCAACATGATTTTGATTAATTAACTGTCCATATTGGTGTAATAAAAGTGCAGGCTCAGTCCCTTCTAGTATGACCAGTAACTCACCCTGCCAATGGCTAAAACCCGCTAAAGGTAGATCTTCACAATCTACGATGATTTTTAAACGTCCATTGGCAGATAAACGAAATGTACCACTAAATCGGAAGCAGGAGGAAAAGCCTAATAAGATATGATGATTTTCCCGTGGCGATAATAAAATATAGTTATAACTACTATGGAACCCTGCTTCACTGGGAATACGGTAATGACTGTCATCAGGACAACGTCCAATTGCTTGCGGTTGACTTATTGTTCCCCCCGTTTGTGCCAGCATCTGAAAGCCCTCCCCGTAGAAAGGACAATCAGCAGAAAGTGCAAGCACGTCGTCAAACAAAACAATTTCTTTAATTTTAATGGAATGCTTAGCACTACTATTGAGTTGCCACTGACAACTACTTTGCTGCCATTGACACGTCATCCATAATGACAAAGCTTGTCGCGGGATGGTCGTCAGGGCATAACGCTTAAAGTCTTGGATCTGTGCGGTAATTGATTGAAACAATATAATAAACTCCAATAGGGAAGCAGTGTTAAAAACAAGTGCATTTCATGAGACAAGAATAGGCGCTGACAGTCTATATTGATGTGCAGAAGTCGACCATTCCCCAAGCGTGCGAATTTAATAATAACATTGCACATCTCGATTTCATTCGTCACTTTGCAGACTTTATATTTATCTCCTCTTATTTAAAAAAAAGAGATTCAAAAAATAGCTTAAAATTGAATTTTTTCAGTTGAATAGGATGATATTGGAAAACATCTTTGTTTTATGCTTTTTTATTCGCTAATATCACTAATTGACAAATGTTAGCCCATTTAAAAAGAGAATACATTGAACGATATTCCAACCAGTGCATTAATGATCACTCTTGTTGTGTTAATTGTGATTTCAGCTTATTTTTCAAGTTCTGAGACAAGCATGATGACACTTAATCGTTATCGATTACGTCATCTTGCAAAAGATAAAAACAAAGTCGCAATGCGTGTAGAAAAACTGTTAGATCAACCAGATAAATTAATTGGATTAATTTTAATCGGCAATAACCTAGTTAATATTCTTGCCTCTGCCCTAGCGACCATCATTGGGCAACGTTTATTTGGTGATGCCGGTATTGCCATCGCCACAGGTATATTAACATTAGTCATTCTTATTTTTGCTGAGATCACCCCGAAAACACTAGCGGTGCTTTACCCAGAGAAGATCGCCTTCCCAAGTTCATTTATCCTGCGCCCATTACAAAAAATACTAAACCCGCTGGTGTGGCTAATTAATGGCATCTCTAATGGCTTACTGCGTCTATTTGGAGTAAATGTCAGGCACCAAAGTGATAATGCTCTTTCAAGTGACGAATTACGCTCAGTCGTGCATGAAGCCGGCAGCATGATTCCAGCTCATCACCAACAGATGTTATTGAGTATTCTGGAGCTTGAAAAAGTGACGGTCGATGAGATTATGATCCCCCGTAATGAGATTGCGGCAATTGATATCAACGAAGAATGGGATACCATACTTAAGCAGTTAAAACACCGCAGTCACACCATGACTTTGTTATATCGCGATACTATTGATGACGCGATTGGTTTTGTCCATGCCCGCGATTCTCTACTTATTTTACTCAAAGAGGATTTTACCAAAACAACGCTACTGCGCAGTGTCAGACCACTGTATTTTATCCCTGAAGGCACGCCGCTTAATACACAGTTGATTAAATTTCAATATAATAAAGAACGTATCGGTTTGGTGGTTGATGAATATGGTGATATACAAGGACTAGTCACTCTAGCGGATATTTTGGAAGAGATTGTCGGTGATTTTACCACGACGCATGAACCCCACAGTTCACAAGAGATTTACAAGCAGCAGGATAATTCTTATATTATTGAAGGCAGTTTGGGGATTCGAGATATTAATAAAGAGATGGGATGGGAATTACCGACGGATGGACCGCGCACTCTGAACGGGTTGATTCTAGAACATCTTGAGGAGATTCCAACGGGTAAAATAAGTACACGAATCTGTGGTTATCCGATGGAAATTTTAGAAGTTGAAAATAATATGGTCAAACTGGTAAAAGTGATCCCGCATTTGTACCGCGAGCAGGATAAATAGCTGACAACTCTCGACTAATGGCTGTCAGCTTATCGCTTATAGTTGTTTTAGCTGCGCTTCACTGAGTGAAATATCCTGATTTTTATTAACACCAATACCCGCATCAATAATCCCTTGCGCAATGGCTTTAGCTTCCGTTAATGAGTGCATTAAATAGGTACCGCATTGATACTCATTGAGTTCGGGGATATCCTTTTGATCTTGCACTGCTAACACATCAAACATTGAAGCTAACCAAGCCTCACCAACCTGTTCTTCAGTTGGTACACCAATTAAACTCATATAAAAACCAGTGCGGCAGCCCATCGGTGAAATATCAATAATTTCTACACTATCGCCGTTTAAATGGTTACGCATAAACCCCGCGTAAAGGTGCTCAAGAGTATGAATCCCTTTCTCTGATAAGATAGCTTTATTAGGCACAGTAAAACGTAAATCAAATACTGTAATGGTATCTTTATTGGGTGTTTGCATTGATTTGGCAATGCGCACTGCTGGCGCGTTCATAATGGTGTGGTCGACGGTAAAACTATCTAATAATGGCATTTTATTTCCTTTTATCATGGTATAAAGTCGTGCTCTTTAATTGAAAAACAATCGCCACAACCAACTTGAATCTAAATTTTCTTGGCAACCACGTAACTGGGTTGCATATTGCTTGGCGCGGTGATCCACTTTTCTGGAAACCTTAATTAACCAAGGTTTCTTAGTGTAACTCTTTTTTTTATATCCTCCCCAGCCTTCATGATAGTTGAGGTATTGACCATAGGCATCCCACTTGGAGACGCCATTTATTTGGTGCGTTTTATTGGTAAACCAGCCCATAAAATCGAGCGCATCGGCAAAATCATCACGATCCGCCCAACTGTTACCGGTTTCGCGTTGATAATCATCCCAAGTCATTGTTTTTGCTTGGGCATAACCGTAGGCATCACTTGCCCTGCCAATCGGAATAAACCAAAAGTATTGCATAGGTGGTGAGGCATTATGCCTAAAACTGCTCTCTTGATACATCATAGCGATGGGCACATGAATCGGAGTACCCCAATTATCTTTCATCTCTTTTGATGCATCATACCAATCGCGATGCTCGAAAAATATCTCACAAATATTATCAGGATTTTTAGGCGGAGGCGTTGCGCAAGCCGTTAAAAAAATTGCACAACAAACAAAGATTGATCTACTTTTCATATCCATTTATGTTCTTCCCTTGCGCCCGAATCAACTTTACCAAACAGAAAATACAGTGCTATTTTTCTGCTTGGATGAAATATTCTTGCAGATACTGATCAAAATCCAATGCATCTTCGCTTTCAATTTTTTGCTGTTTTTGCGATGAGTTCAGTTTTTCCTGCTCGAAGTGTTGATCTGACCAAATTTGGTATTCTTGGGCAATTAATTCTGCTTTATAAGTTTGCGACAAACTTAATGCCAGCACGCCATTGTCAGTGTTTTTTTCTTTAATTATTTGCAATACCCGCGCAGAGCTGGTTAATTCAGGCTCGCTAAAACGGGGGGTAATATGGTCTATTGCTTGCCGATAATGATCACTGTTTTCATTTTTATCAAAAACAATTGCGAGTTCTTTTAACTGCGCAGTGATCCATGCCCCCCACTGTGCAACATTTTGTTCACAACCATCAATTTCAAGCGTTAAATCAGGCGCACGCCCTTGAGTGACGATCTTATTGAAATTACTGGCAAAATGAGATGACTGTTCATCTGACATCTGTTCTGAAGGTATAATCGCACACCAAGTTAAAAACAGATCCAGAAAATCAACCTGCTCTTCAGTAATGCCCACCTTTGAAAAAGGATTAACATCCAATGAGCGTATTTCAATATATTCAATGCCCCTATTTTTAAGGCCTTGAGAGGGGGTTTCATTGCCTTGTGAAACACGTTTAGGGCGAATTGATGCATACAGTTCATTTTCAATCTGCAAAATATTATCGTTTAACTGCACATACTCATTGTCTTTTTTTATACCCAACACTTTAAATGCTGGCGATTTTTTTTCTAACGCCTGACGCACTGAAGCGAGGTAATTATGTAGTGAGTTATAACTAATATTTAATGATGACTGACCACTATTTGTATAACCGAGATCGCTTAAACGCAGTGAAGTAGCATAAGGTAAATAGATGGTTCCTTTGCCTATTTTTTTAAATTTCAGGTCGGTTTTTTTATCCTGAAGAAATGACTGGCATAGAGCGGGAGAGGCACCAAATAGAAAAGGAATCACCCAGCCATATCGCAGGTAATTACGAATAAGTCCTAAATAACCGACTGATTTAATATCTTTTTCAGGTAAATCCAGCTTATGTATTTCACTCCAAGTCGGCCAGAATTTCTCCGGTAATGAGAAGTTATAATGCACGCCAGCGATAACTTGCATCATGCTACCATAGCGATTTTTTAAACCTTGTCGATAAGCGGTTTTCATTAAGCCAACATTAGAAGTCCCATACTGCCCAAGGGTAATATTATCTTCTTTTTCAACAAAACAGGGCATGCTGATGGGCCACAATGTTTCATTGTTTTCTAAATTCTTAGCTGCGTAATGGTGTATATCATTGAGGTAGGCAAGCAGTTGCGTCGGGCTATTAGCGACAGGAGTAATAAATTCCAACAGACTTTCAGAAAAGTCAGTGGTAATTGATTGATGGCACAATGCACTACCAAAAGCAGCTGGATGGCTATATTGCGATAACTTGCCAGCAGAGTCGACGCGTAGCGCTTCGCGCTCAATTCCGCGACCAAAGTCGACAAGTGCTAGTGGTTGTTGGCCAATAATGGTTAAACGTTGCTGGTAATCGAGAGACAATTGCAGACCCTTTGAAGTAACTAAAAAGTGTTAGCAGAATACCTTAAAAAAGAACTGTTTTACAAGCTTTAACTATTTTATAACAAATACATAGTAGTACATATAATGACACCATAACGAAGCGCTTTTCCGCTGACAATCAACAACACGGATCGCGCAATAGGTAATTTCAACCACCCAGCAGCCAAGGGTAATAAATCACCAACAATAGGCAGCCAGCTGAGTAATAAGGCAGGGCTGCCATATCGCTGACAAAATAACCATGCATTTTGTTGCTTGCTTTTAGCCGCCTTTCTTCCCCAGTAAAAATAGTACCCCATAAAATAGGTCACCAACGCGCCCAAGCTATTACCCAGAGTCACAACAAAAAAGTACACCCAGGGATCTGCGGGATTATTGTTAAGATAATAGATAAGCAATAATTCCGAACCGCCGGGAAACAACGTGGCAGAAATAAATGCACTGCTAAACAAAGCTAATAATTCGTAAGACAAAGCGGCCTCAGTATAAAAAAGGCCACTTAAATAAGTAGCCTATACCCATGTTACTTCAAGATGCATTTTGCCTCTTCAATGATAACGGCTATAGAAAATATCTATTAACCGCTAAAGTGCTTAGCCAACCAATGCGAGTAGTACACCCGCAGCAACAGCACTGCCTAACACACCGGCAACATTAGGCCCCATCGCATGCATTAACAGGAAGTTATGCGGGTTTGCCTCTAAGCCCACTTTATTAGCAACACGAGCGGCCATTGGAACAGCCGAAACACCGGCCGCACCAATCAGCGGATTGATCGGGGTCTTTGAAAATTTCCCCATCAATTTTGCCATTAATAAGCCAGCCGCGGTGCCGATAGAAAAAGCAATGGCGCCTAACGCTAAAATACCTAATGTTTCTAAGTTTAAAAAGTGCTCTGCTGATAATTTTGAACCCACCCCTAAACCTAAGAAGATAGTAACGATATTAATCAACTCATTTTGTGAGGTGGAACTTAAACGATCAACAACCCCAGATTCACGCATTAAGTTACCTAAGCAGAACATCCCGACAAGGGGGGTTGCAGCAGGTAAAAATAGGATAGTTAAAAACAAAACGACCAGCGGAAAAATAATTTTTTCTTTTTTACTTACAGGACGTAACTGCTCCATTTTTATTTCACGTTCAGCTTGTGTCGTTAACGCACGCATGATGGGTGGCTGGATAATCGGCACCAGCGCCATGTAGGAGTATGCGGCAACAGCAATCGCACCCAATAGATCCGGCGCAAGTTTTGATGCGAGGAAGATTGCCGTGGGGCCATCTGCACCACCAATGATTGCAATCGCAGAAGCATCAGCCATCGAGAAATCAAATCCCGGAATCAAGTTAAGTAGCAGCGCACCAAATAAGGTCGCAAAAATACCAAATTGCGCAGCCGCACCTAATAATAAGGTTTTAGGATTTGCAATCAGCGCGCCAAAATCAGTCAGCGCCCCAACCCCCATAAAGATAATTAATGGGAAAACCCCGGTTTCAATGCCAATGTGATAAATATAATAAAGCAGCCCTCCTTGATCCGTAAAACCGGCATTGGGAATATTGGCTAAAATTGCGCCAAAGCCAATCGGTAATAATAACAAAGGCTCGAATTGACGAACAATTGCGAGGTACAATAATAAACTGCCAACAGCAATCATCACCAAATCAGGCCACTCAAAATTAGCGATACCTGTTTCCATCCAAAGTGTAGTTAATCCATCCACGGAATTTTTCCTTACGCGATTGTAAACAGGGCTTCACCCACTGCTACTGAGTCGCCTTCTTTTACTAAAACAGTCTGTATGGTACCCGATTTGGTCGCACGGATTTCAGTTTCCATCTTCATCGCTTCCATCACCAGTAATACATCGCCTTCGTTTACTTGTTCATTTTCATGCACTAGCACTTTAAAAATATTACCTGCAAGTGGTGCCGGCAGCTCTTCGGCGTCACTAGCCGATGTGTTAGTGAGGGCAGCGCCGGTAGTGGCTGTTGAGGCCGCCGCGGGTGTAATGCCATCAATACTGCCTTGTGGGCCTACTTGTACTGTAAATAATTGACCATCAACCGCAACTGAATAAGTTTGTGGTCCTTTTTTCGCTGTCGCAGCCGCAGGCACAAGATCGTTAGCCGTAGGGACTGGCTCAAACGCCTCTGGGTTATTACGGTTGGCCAAAAATTTCAGCCCAATTTCAGGAAATAAAGCATAGATTAGCGCATCATCAATCTCTTGCTCGGCCAATTGGATGCCTTTTTCAGCGGCTACCTTTTTAAGCTCCGTTGTAATCAGATCCATTTCGGGTTTGATATTATCTGCTGGACGACAAGTAATTGCGGCGGTGCCCGCAAGTACTTTTTCTTGCAGTTGAGCATTCACAGGCGCCGGTGTTTGACCATATTCGCCTTTTAAAACACCCGCAGTTTCTTTGGTGATATTTTTGTAACGCTCGCCCATT
This sequence comes from Psychromonas antarctica, assembly GCF_022267535.1. Classification (GTDB taxonomy): domain Bacteria; phylum Pseudomonadota; class Gammaproteobacteria; order Enterobacterales; family Psychromonadaceae; genus Psychromonas; species Psychromonas antarctica. Next base: position 63,233 of record NZ_JAHNZV010000010.1, on the reverse strand, counting down.
AATACATTAATGACCGCCTGGGTACCGACGATTTGCGATGTCGGTGTGACCAAAGGAATATAACCAAGGTCTTTACGAACAGCAGTGATCTCTTTTAATACTTCGTCCATTTTATCTGCAGCGCCTTGCTGCTTAAGCTGGCTTTCCATATTAGTTAGCATGCCACCAGGTACTTGCGCGATAAGAATACGCGGGTCAACCCCTTTCAATTCACCTTCGAATTTAACATATTTTTTACGCACATCACGAAAATAGGAAGATATCTCAGCCAGTTTAGGTAAATCCAGCCCCGTGTCTCGCTCATGTCCTTCTACAATTGAAACAAGTGTTTCTGTTGGCGTATGCCCATAGGTCATCGACATAGAAGAGATCGCGGAGTCAATAATATCAATACCCGAATCAATTGCTTTTTGATGTGTTGCAATACTTAATCCCGTGGTCGCATGGCAATGCAAAGCAAGTGGGATATTGGTGCTGGCTTTAATTTTTGTGATTAGCTCTTCGGCTACGTAGGGTTTTAATAAGCCCGCCATATCTTTAATACATAAAGAATGACAACCCATATCTTCAAGGCGTTTTGCCATATCTACCCAGCCATCAATGGTATGCACTGGACTGGTTGTATAAGAGATAGCGCCTTGTGCATGCGCGCCAATTTTAACGGTCGCTTTAATGGCCGTTTCAAAGTTACGCACATCATTCATCGCATCAAAGATACGGAACACATCAACACCGTTGGTGTGGGCTCGTTCAATGAATTTTTCGACAACATCATCGCCATAATGGCGATAACCTAATAGATTTTGGCCACGCAATAACATCTGCTGTGGTGTATTTGGCATAGCGGCTTTTAAGGCACGGATACGATCCCATGGATCTTCTCCGAGATAACGAATACAAGCATCAAAAGTTGCGCCACCCCAAGTCTCTAAAGACCAGTAACCGATTTTATCGAGTTTCTCTGCAATCGGTAGCATATCGTCAATACGCATGCGTGTTGCAAATAATGATTGGTGTGCGTCGCGTAGTACGACTTCTGTAATTGCTAGAGGCTTAGACATTTTCACTTGCTCCTTCATTAGTTCATTTCCCATTATACCACTTCAGTTTTACGGTATTGCTGCACGGCCGAGGTAATAGCTGCAATTAATGTTGGATTTACCCCTTGCTGAGTCGAGACTGGAGCAACAGTTTTCCTTTTAAGCGCATTTTTATTAACAACGGGTTCATCTGCGGGTATATATTTAGCCATCAGGCTGACTGCGACCATCAATAAACCTAAAAACAAAAATACAAAGGTCATTCCCAATCCTAATAGGGTTAACGCCTTTAACAATGACTCTGTAATATTCATACGTTGGTATCCTTTTTACACATAGCGAATACACGCTTCTAACCAGAACGAATTGAATAGTTATTCACAAACATTCTGCATTTAACATTTTATAAACGGCGAGCAAAAAACTGAGCCCACCTAAAAATCACGGCAAAAGTAAAAGAAATCTATTTTAATCCTTTATTAAAAATAACCGTTCGTTGACATTCAGAGCATTAAACAGTGCCCCAAAAATGACATATTGTACGGGATCTTACAAAAAATTGGAAGTCGCGTTAGATCGCACTTTAAACGCTTAAAATAGCGACAAAACAGCTGAATTTCCAATAAAAAGATTAACTAATGTAACCTCTGCAAGTTGCTTATAGATCAACCAGTGCGAACTTATTGACTCGATGACAGGGTGGCAATAAAAAGCGAAAACGACATTGTATTCTAATTAAATAGATAACTATTCACTTTAGCTAATCTCCGTTGAATACATTGACCCTATTATTTGTCAATACAAGCGGCGCTAACACAAATTTTGAATTTACTAGAAGTATTATACAAAATCCAACAATTATCTATTCATTTATGTTTGTCAAAAAAGATCATTGAATTAATGAAATTGCATTCGCTAAAAAAATACAATACTCGATTAAGGCGAATGCAATAATAGAGGCAAATCGGAAGCTTAAGTAGGACTGATGTGAACGACAGATGTTAAATAGGGGATGGTTTTTATCAATTGAAAAGTGGTGCGGGTGAAGGGATTCGAACCCCTGACCACCTGGTTCGTAGCCAGGTACTCTATCCAGCTGAGCTACACCCGCATAGTGCACAATATTAATGGAATATAATATTATTAAGCTCTTAAAAACAAAAACTTACCTAAGTAAGTTATAAAGAATGGTGCGGGTGAAGGGATTCGAACCCCTGACCACCTGGTTCGTAGCCAGGTACTCTATCCAGCTGAGCTACACCCGCAGATATTCTTTCATTTTGTATTTAATTTCGATTCTCATATCACACCTTCTCATGCTATTAGAAAGATGGTGCGGGTGAAGGGATTCGAACCCCTGACCACCTGGTTCGTAGCCAGGTACTCTATCCAGCTGAGCTACACCCGCTTTAAGAATCTACAAGAATGGCGGTGGAGGAGGGATTCGAACCCTCGAACAGGCTATAAACCCGTTACTCCCTTAGCAGGGGAGCGCCTTCGGCCACTCGGCCACCCCACCGTCGTCTTGTTGGGGCACATATTACTGTCTTACAGATACAAGTCAAACTTTTTTTGGTGAGTTCTTCCTATTTGATTATTAAACAAACAAATAATCTTGTTTACCTACAATTCCCACCTTTCCCTTAGTAGTAGAGGAGCTAAGCGATCGATTAATAGTTAAAAAAAAGAGCCCAAGGCTCTTTTTTTACTGAAATTATAAGTATCTCTACTCAGTTATACGTTGTCAATATCACTGCTTTTTTCAGCTTGAATACGCATATAAATTTCTTCACGATGAACCGATACTTCTTTAGGTGCATTCACACCAACTCGTACCTGATTTCCTTTTACACCTAAAACGGTAACCGTTACGTTATCGCCAATCATCAGCGTTTCACCAACTCGACGAGTTAATATCAGCATTGTCTGCTCCTATTGTATTAATTTATCCATTTAATTGATTATGTGCTAATGCAATATAAAATTCTCATTTTTCTTACACTAGAATAATCCTGAAAATTATTTTTCTTCTTTTGGATCTGTAGCTAAATCAAAAGCTTTATGTAATGAACGAACGGCCAATTCAAGATACTTATCATCAACGAGTACAGATATTTTAATTTCCGAGGTCGCGATTTGGTGAATATTAATACCTTCATAGCCCAATGTTTCAAACATAGTTTTAGCAACACCAGGGTGATTCCACATGCCAACGCCAACAATTGAAACTTTTGCTATCTCATTGTTACCCTGAACAGATTCAGCTTTCAATAAGACACAGACGGCTTCTAAAAGTTCCTTTGCTTTTTCATAATCATTACGATCTACCGTAAAAGTAAAATCCGTTTTACCATTACCGACTGTATTTTGTACAATCATATCAATATCTATATTCGCATCACCAATAGGTGAAAGAATTTGAGCGGCTACTGTAGGTTGATCTGGCACACCCGATAGTGTCAAGCGTGCTTCATCACGATTAAAGGCAATACCAGAGATCACAGGAGATTCCATTTTATTTTCCTCATAACTAATTAACGTACCGCCACCATCTTTGAAACTAGATAAAACACGCAGTGGCACATTGTATTTACCGGCAAACTCTACAGAGCGAATTTGTAACACTTTGGCGCCTAAGCTTGCCATTTCCAGCATCTCTTCAAAAGTAATGCTTTCTAAACGACGTGCGTTCGGCTCGACACGTGGATCTGTTGTATATACACCATCAACATCTGTGTAAATCTGACATTCATCAGCTTTTAATGCGGCAGCAATAGCAACAGCGGAGGTATCTGAACCGCCACGTCCAAGTGTGGTGATATTATTATTTTCACAACGCCCTTGGAAACCTGCAACGACGACCACTCGCCCTTGTTTTAAATGTTTACTGATATTTTCAGTTTGCACATCTAAAATACGTGCTTTACCATGGCTGCTATCCGTTTTAAGACGGATCTGGTCACCAGTCATCGATACAGCATCAACACCTAGGTGATGTAACGCCATGGTCAACAGGGCAATCGTGGTCTGTTCACCAGTGGTTAATAAAACATCCATCTCCCTTGGGCTGGGGGTCAGATGTAACTCTTTAGCAAGCGCAATCATGCGGTTGGTTTCACCTGACATGGCAGATAAAACAACAACAACATCATTACCGGCTTCTTTTGTTGCTTTTACTTTGTCCGCAACAGCCTTAATCCTTTCGACATTGCCAACAGAAGTACCACCATATTTTTGAACTATTAATGCCATTTTCGTATCTCACTTATGGCCCGCAACATACGGACCGTTGTACCTATAACAAATACACTCATTTTGCATTTATCTAATGAGTGCAATGAGTACTATAGTCGTTCCGCTAACCAAGGTTCAACTAATGCCAATGCATCTGCTAAAGCCGCTGGATTATTCCCACCCGCCATGGCCATATCAGGACGACCACCGCCTTTACCACCAACGGGTACTGCCACTAAATTAACTAAATCACCCGCTTTTACTTTTTGAATTAAGTCTTTAGTGACACCGACAATCAAACTAACTTTGCTATCGTCGACCTTAGTCGCTAAAACAACAATACCCGATTGCAATTTATTTTTAATTTCATCAACACTATCACGCAATATTTTTGGATCTACACCTTCGATGTTAGCAATGACAACTTTCACCCCATTAATGTCAATTGCATTAGCGATTAGATCTGAACCTGCTGCACTGGCCATTTTTGTTTTAAGCTGCGCCACTTCTTTTTCTAATAACTTATTGCGATCTAATAAGTGCTCAATTTTTTCAGCCAAAGAAACACTATCAGCTTTTACTAAGCGACAAGCGTTGTCTACTTCCTTTAATACAGTATCAACAGCCTCACTTGCCGCCAAGCCAACAGAAGCTTCGATACGACGAATGCCGGCTGCAATACCTGACTCGGAGCGAATTAAAAAGAAACCCATATCGCCAGTACGTTGGGTGTGAGTACCACCACAAAGTTCAGTCGACGTATCCCCCATCTGCACAACACGCACCATATCATCGTATTTTTCACCAAACAGCGCCATTGCGCCTGATGATTTTGCTTCCTCGATATCCATTAACTGGGTAACAACTTCAACGTTATTACGAATCGATTCATTTACCAAGAAGTTTACTTGATGTAGAAGCGCTGTTGATAAAGGTTCAAAATGTGAAAAATCGAAACGTAATTTATCAGCATCGACTAACGAACCTTTCTGTGTGACATGTTCCCCTAACGTTCGACGTAGTGCCGCATGCAGTAGATGCGTTGCAGAATGGTGTAATGCAATCGATTGACGGCGCGCCGCATCAACTTCTGCGTGTACTTTTTCATTCACCGTCACGGCACCCATGCTGACATAACCACGATGCAAAAATGCATTTCCTAATTTTTTAGTATCGGTAACAATAAATGTGCCGTTATTAAGAATTAACTGCCCCGCATCACCCGATTGGCCACCAGACTCAGCGTAAAAAGGCGATTGAGAAAGAATAACTTGCCCGCTATCACCTTCATTTAAGGAATCAACAAAAGCGCCATCAAGTACTAAGTGAGTAACTGTTGCAGGGCTTTGTAATGTTTCATAACCGATAAATTCAGTTTTTTGCTCGATAACGAGGGTGTTATTATAATCAGTAGTAAAGTTATTTGCTTGTTGCGCACGACTGCGTTGCTCAGCCATCGCGTTATCAAAACCAGCCTCATCTATAGTTAACTCCCGCTCACGCGCTATATCAGCGGTCAAATCAGCAGGGAAGCCATAAGTATCGTAGAGTTTAAAAACCACATCACCTGGAACAACTTTACCTTTAAGATTATCCAATTCACCATCTAAAATCTGTAAACCGCGTTCTAGGGTTTTTGCAAACTGTTCTTCTTCCAAGCGTAATATTTTTTCCACAAATGCGCGTTGCTTTGATAGTTCTGGGTAAGCTTCCCCCATTTGATTAATGAGCTCATCATATATTTTAAAGAAGAAAACATCTTTGGCGCCCAATTTATGTCCGTGGCGCACCGCGCGACGAATAATACGGCGTAATACATAACCGCGACCTTCATTAGAAGGCATAACACCATCGACAATTAAAAAGCCGCATGAACGGATATGATCGGCAACAACACGTAATGATTTATTATCAAGATCTGTTGCACCAGTTACTTCAGCTACTTTTTTAATTAAAGCTTGGAAAAGATCAATATCATAGTTTGAGTGACCATTTTGTATAATGGCAGAAATACGCTCAAGTCCCATTCCCGTATCAACAGAGGGTTTAGGTAAATTTTCCATCGTGCCATCGGCATGGCGATTGTATTGCATAAAGACGACATTCCAGATCTCAATGTAGCGATCGCCATCTTCCTCAGGCGTTCCCGGAGGCCCTCCCCAGATATGTTCACCGTGATCATAAAAAATTTCACTGCATGGACCACATGGGCCTGTATCACCCATTGACCAGAAGTTATCTTTTGCACCGATACGTGATAAACGTGCAGGATCAACACCAATTTCATCAATCCAGATTTTTTCAGCTTCTAGATCTTGATCAAATACAGTTATCCATAATTTATCGACAGGTAACTTCAATTCAACCGTTAAGTATTCCCATGCAAATGTAATTGCATCTCGCTTAAAATAATCACCAAAGCTAAAATTACCTAACATTTCAAAGAAGGTATGATGGCGTGCTGTATAACCGACGTTATCTAAGTCATTATGTTTACCACCTGCGCGTACACAGCGTTGGCTTGACGTCGCACGGGTATAAGCTCTTTTTTCGCTGCCAAGAAATGTATCCTTAAACTGATTCATACCCGCATTTGTAAATAACAGAGTAGGATCGTTATCTGGGACAAGTGAGCTACTGCTCACGGTTTGGTGACCTTTCTTAGCAAAGAAATCCAGAAATCCTTGGCGAATTTCTGAAGTCGACTTAATCGTTGTCATGATTTATTCCAAATAAATGTATCTATTTCGCTATTCTATAATTGCTGAATAAAAGAGCAAAGAGGTTAAAAATTAATGAGTAGGAATATAGCACGGAGCAAGATAGGGGGAAAGTGGGGATCTAATGCGGCTTGGCTTAATTTTATCTATTAGTTGACAATAGATAAAAAATTGTGGGTTATATGGAGTTAAGTGAATAGAAAAATATTAATCATCGCTTTCCATCTCAACAAGCTGATCATTACTTTTCCTGTTGGTTAATGCACTTATTGCTCAGGCTTAAGCCGCTATCGTAAAATGCGACTCAAACCTGAAAGCAATAAATTATCGTTTTACTCGCTAGCACTGACCTCTTCTTGCGCGACTTTTAGTGCTTTATCTACTTCTTCGTCTGTCGGCAATAATGATTCGCGGATTTTAGCTTCTAACTCTTTAGCCAATTCAGGGCGCTCTTTAAGGTACTGACTTGCATTGCTCTTACCTTGACCAATTTTTTCGCCATTATATGAATACCATGAACCTGCTTTCTCGACAAAATCCTGTTTTACACCGAGATCGATTAATTCACCGAAGTGATTAATCCCTTCACCATAAAGGATTTGAAATTCTGCTTGTTTAAAAGGAGGGGCAACTTTATTTTTAACGACTTTTACACGGGTTTCATTACCCACTATTTCATCACCATTTTTGATTGCACCAATACGACGAATATCTAAACGAACCGATGCGTAAAACTTAAGTGCATTACCGCCAGTGGTTGTTTCTGGGTTACCAAACATCACCCCTATTTTCATGCGAATTTGGTTAATAAAGATAACTAAACAGTTGGTTTGTTTAATATTACCAGTCAATTTACGCAACGCTTGTGACATGAGGCGAGCTTGCAGCCCCATATGAGAGTCACCCATCTCGCCTTCGATTTCAGCTTTTGGTGTTAATGCAGCAACCGAGTCAATCACCACAACATTGACAGCACCAGAGCGCACTAACATGTCACAAATTTCCAATGCCTGCTCCCCAGTATCTGGTTGTGAAACAAGCAAATCATCAGTATTAACACCCAGTCTTTTTGCATAAAGCGGATCAAGTGCATGCTCCGCATCAATAAACGCACAGGTTTTACCCTGTTTTTGTGCTTCAGCAATAACTTGCAATGTTAAGGTCGTTTTGCCCGAACTTTCTGGACCGTAAATTTCGACAACACGACCGTATGGCAAGCCACCTATGCCTAACGCAACATCCAAACTCAATGAGCCAGTAGAGACAGAATCAATTTCCAACATGGAAGCTGAAGCATCGCCTAAACGCATAATTGAGCCTTTGCCAAATTGTTTTTCAATTTGTCCGAGCGCTGCCGACAATGCTTTATCTTTGTTTTTATCCTGACTCATGTTCTCTCCAAATAAGTGACTTGCTGTATAGAAAAACAGTATACTGTTGATTCGTACAGTATCAAGGTTTTTTTATCTTTATTTTAAATAATTTCAATTAGGCCAAGTAGCGCTAACCGTATTGCTTGGGTACGTACATCGGAGCGATCCCCAACAAAGAGATAACTCGCCGTTTTACTATGGGAATGCGCGTTATACCAAGAAATACAAACGGTGCCCACTGGTTTATCAATGGTACCACCCTCTGGTCCCGCAATGCCGCTTATTGCGACGGCAATATCAGCATCTGAATTTTTAACCGCGCCAATTGCCATCTGCTCTGCCACTTGCTCAGAAACAGCACCAAACTCTTTAATGATCGATGCAGCTACATCGATCATCTCTATTTTGGCAGCATTACTATAGGTAACAAAACTGCGATCAAACCACAGCGAACTTCCAGAAATTTCAGTAATAGCGTATGCTACACCTCCACCTGTACAAGATTCTGCAGTCGCTACAACTAGCTCTGCCTGTGTAAGTTTTTCACCTAGAACTTGCGCTAATTCTTGAACGGTTTTTTCAGTGAACATAATTTTTTCCACCTTTTATATTGATTAAGTGTATTCGTTATGAAGCCAACAGCGCAAGAGTTAAAACAACATACGCCAATGATGCAGCAATTTTTAAGCATCAAAAGCGAAGTCCCCGACACCCTACTTTTTTATCGTATGGGTGATTTTTATGAGCTGTTTTTTGATGATGCGCGTAAGGCTTCACAGCTACTTGGGATCTCCCTGACACAACGGGGTAAAACCGGTGGCAATGCGATTCCAATGGCGGGAGTGCCATACCATAGTGTAGAAGGTTATTTAGCAAAATTGATTGCGATGGGTGAATCAATTGCAATTTGTGAACAAATTGGCGATCCGGCCACTTCAAAAGGGCCTGTTGAACGTAAAATTGTGCGCATTATCACCCCGGGTACAATAACAGATGAAGCGTTGCTCGATGATCGCCATGATAATTTACTGTGTGCAGTTTACCAATTGCAAAACAGTTTTGGCATTGCCTCCTTAGATATCGGTAGTGGCCGTTTTGTGATCAACCAATTTGAGCATAGTGAAACGCTGCAAGCCGAGTTACAGCGTCTTAATCCGGCAGAGCTGCTTTACCCAGACAACTTTGAACGGCTTGATTTGATTGAGCATCTTCCTACTATCCGTCGTCGTCCCGAGTGGGAGTTTGAATTATTCACCAGCAAAAAAACCTTAAACCAACAATTTGGTACCAATGATCTAATCGGTTTCGGGGTTGAGCAAGCAGAATTTGCCCTTTGTGCTGCCGGTGCTTTACTGCAATATATAAAAGATACACAACGCACCAGCTTGCCTCACTTACAATCTATTCAGTTAGAGCTAAACAGCGACACGGTCATTTTAGATGCTGCCACGCGCAAAAATTTAGAATTAACACAAAATCTAAGCGGCGGATTTGATAATACTTTAGCAGCCGTCTTAGATTTTACCGTTACGCCCATGGGCAGCCGTTTATTAAAACGTTGGATCCACCAACCGATTCGTAATTTTACTATTTTAAATTACCGTCAAACGATGATCCAAACCCTCATTGATTTTGATCTGATAAGTCCATTAGCAACGCCTTTAAAACAAATAGGTGATATTGAACGTGTTATTGCACGTTTAGCGCTTCGCTCTGCACGCCCAAGAGATTTAACCCGCTTGCGTAGTGCCTTTTCATTGTTGCCTGAGTTGCAAAATCTCATTGCCGATTTGCCCACTCAACTGGTTGGCAAACTGAGCAAGGAAATGGGGGCTTACCCTGCACTTCTTGAGCTCTTAGAAAAAGCCGTGATTGATAACCCGCCAGTAATTATTCGCGATGGCGGTGTTATTGCAGAGGGTTATAACGAAGAGCTGGATCACTGGCGTAACCTTGCCAAAGGTGCCACAGATTATTTGCATCAACTGGAACTACGCGAACGCCAAGCCACTGGCATTGCAACACTAAAAGTCGGTTATAACCGTGTGCATGGTTATTATATCGAAACTAGCCGCAACCAGTCAGTTCAAGTGCCCGCTCATTATCTGCGCCGTCAAACACTGAAAAATACTGAACGTTATATTATTCCGGAACTTAAAGAACATGAGGATGCGGTTCTTTCCAGCCAAGGTAAAGCATTAGCACTAGAGAAAAAACTCTACGAGCAGTTAATTGATCAATTATTGCCACACCTTAAAAACCTGCAATTTAGCGCACACGCTCTGGCAGAATTAGATGTACTCAATAACCTCGCTGAACGCGCATTAACCCTTAACTATATCCGTCCAAGTTTGCAAACAGAAAGCGGGATAGAGATTGAAGAAGGTCGCCATCCCGTTGTTGAACAAGTAAGCAAAACACCTTTTATTGCGAATCCTATCTCGCTTAATAATCAACGCCGTATGCTCATTATTACCGGCCCCAATATGGGCGGTAAATCAACTTACATGCGTCAAGTTGCGTTGATGGTGCTGATGGCACATATCGGCAGTTTTATTCCTGCGCAAAGTGCTAAAATTGGTACGGTAGATCGCATATTCACCCGTATTGGCGCATCGGATGATCTTGCCAGCGGGCGTTCTACCTTTATGGTGGAGATGACCGAAACGGCTAATATTCTCCATAATGCCACCAAAAACAGCTTAGTATTAATGGATGAGATTGGCCGCGGCACGAGCACTTTTGATGGTTTATCTCTCGCCTGGGCATGCGCAGAACAACTCGCGAAAAAAATTCAAGCCTACACGCTTTTTGCTACCCACTACTTTGAATTAACCACGCTACCTGAAGAGATCCCTGAGTTGGTCAATGTTCACTTAGATGCGATTGAACATGGTGATACGATCGCTTTTTTACATGCGGTACAAGAGGGAGCGGCAAACAAAAGTTACGGGCTACAAGTTGCTGCCTTAGCAGGGGTGCCTAAAGAGGTCGTCGCAAATGCTAAACGTAAATTACAACAATTAGAGCTAAGTTCAAAGCAGGGCTTACATACAGCACTACCTACGCAAATAGCATCAAGTGTTACGGAGGCAGAAATACCGCCTGCAATCACTTTATTACAAAGCATAGATCCGGATCAGTTAACACCGAAGAAAGCCTTAGATTTGATCTACCAGCTGAACCAGATGAGCAGACTCAAATGATCTCTGCCATTGGCAGGGATACTTAAGCAACAGCAATCTATCAGACTAAAATAGCTGCTTAAGCCAGCAGCTATACCCATAAAATGTCAGGTTAAAAGAACTGCTTTTTAATTTATTTTAAGACGATATATTATCAATGTTTCCTTGCTGAATTATGTATATACTTAGTATCTAACTAAGGGGAGGACTAATTGTACAAATTTAGACTGAAAAAACATGAAAAACTAGCCATTAAATTTGTTCATCAGATAAAGAAAGGTGAACATCGCAGAGTGGATATCTATTTCTCGCTGCCAAGAGAAATGGGCATCAATAAAGATACCTTATCCGAAAACGAATACTTTAACGCCGGTATTAAAGGCCGGCGCGCGTATTTTACCGAAGGCTTACATTTACCGCTATTACATACGCGCTTTGCCAGTCGCATGAAACGCTCGACAGAAGAATACAAAAGTAATCTTAACCAATTTGCTTACCAATATATCGTCGCTCTCGATACCGATGCTCACGAAGCATTAATGATTAAGGACAGCGAAAGCCTGCACGATTTCTATCATGCAGCAATTGACATTACCGACCAATGTTTGACTATCTTAAAGAAACACCGCAGCCATATCCCCACAGATGTAAAACTGTTATCTATTTTTGAAAGTGTCGACAATTACCTTTCTTGGTACACAGAACAATCAATACTGCATATGTTGGCCAAAAAACCACGTAATGCCGAGTTTTCCGAAGCCCGCTTGGCACTGCTTAATATCTGCGCAGAAGAAAATGCTTATCGTAAAGAAAAATCTTACAATGCAGCGACAACACTTAATGATCCGAACCGGATTGCCAATAAAATGCGTTTGCTGCGCCGTTTAATTGAATTTGGCGTTATTTTTAAAAGTGAAACTCACGAGCTGGGTAAGATCACACGCAAAATTGCGACCGGAGTGGCGACCTCATTGATTATGATTGTCGTGCTCTTTTTAATTATCAAAACACAAGGCGCCTTTAACAAACTAAGTTTGCTAATGATTCTCGTATTGGCAGTGATTTATGGGGTGAGGGAAGTATTTAAGGATGACTTTAAGCATATTTTGTGGCGTTGGGTTAGAAAAGGCAAACCTAAATGGGCGCGCACGTTAAAAGATGCGATGAGCCAAACGGAAATCGCCAGACAAAAAGTGTGGTTAGATTATCTGCACTCCAAAAATCTACCACAACAAAGCCAAGAGTTACTGGCGCAACGTCATAGTCAAAATAGGCAAAGTGCAGAGTTCCTACACTATCGTCTTGAAACCAAAGTCAACAAGCAAGGATTTCAGGCGGGTTACGATACGCTCGAAGAAACGATTATATTTAGTCTGCGGCCATTTGCCCGCTTTTTAGAGCGAGGTACGGGTAAAATCTATGAACAAAATGACCCCTCAGCAAATAAAGAAAAGATTCAGAGCACTTCGATTGAGCGGCGCTACCAGATCAACCTCGTTGTTGCACTTAACCAAGGTGAGTATGATCAACAATTTGAACGTTACAAAATCACCCTTAATCGCTCAGGTATTATCGAACTGAGAAAAGCAGGTGCCTCTTTAAGCAATGATCAATGCAAACAAGATCGCTATTCAAGACTTAAATCAATACTGCACTTCAAGAAAAATAACTAACATAATCGCTGCTGTTATTCGGCGACTAAAGTCTCTATACGATAAAACCCCTGTCCGTCTTGGCCTAATGTTTGCGCCAAGAATGGCAGGGATGCTTGCATCTCTTGGTGCAGCATCCACGGTGGATTAATGACTATCATACCGCTTGACGTCATACCCATTTCTGCTGAATCGGCACGAATTCCAAGCTCAAACAACTGTATATTTTTAATGCCGGAATGCGCCAGTTTTCTTTCCATCTGCTTGATAGTCGTACGTTTAACAACGGGGTACCAAAGCGCATAAGTACCCGTTGCAAAACGTTTGTGAGCTTGAATTAAGGTATCAACGACTTGCTGGTACTCGGTTTTAATCTCATAAGAGGGATCAATTAAAATAAAAGCGCGACGCTCTTTGGGTGGCATATTAGCAATTAGCCCTGTTAAACCATCGCTTTTAGCCATTTTGATTTGCCTATTGCCCGTAAAATTCTCGCGCATCGCAGTGAATTCATTGGAATGTAATTCAAATAAAAATAGACGGTCTATATCGCGTAACATCTGCAGGGCAATGCTCGGCGAACCTGGATAATGTGCTAACTGAGTTTGCGCATTAAATTCAATAACCTGTTCCATATAACGAGCAACCGGCGCCGGCAAATCATTGCGCCCCCACAAGGGGAAAATGCCGTTATTAAATTCTTTGGTTTTTTGCGCTTCATTAGACTGAAATGAATAAGCACCGCAACCAGCATGAGTATCGAGATAACAGAACGGTTTATCTTTGTTAAGCATGTAATTAATAATCGAGGTGACAACCGTGTGTTTTAAAACATCGGCAAAGTTACCTGCATGAAAAGAGTGGCGATAGCTCAGCACAAAATACTCCAAAGACAAAAGCGATAAAATTTTCATAGTATAATGAAAATCAACAATAATTGCGCGAAAGAATAGGGGCATTAACCAGCATTGCAATGGAGATCTATAACACACATCAATTTCTTGTTGCATTTTGTGGTGGTATTTGGGGGCGGTTATCCTATAAACTACTTGCCAGTAGTGGCTGGTTTTTATGCTTGGCGGGATTAATGTTATGATGGTTATCTATTTCATGGGGCATGCATAATCGAAGTAGAATTCGTCCCTATACTTATATGGCTGATAGTCGATATGAAAATGATGCCGCCCAATCAAGCCGATAGTTACTGACCTTGGATGGCGTACAAGAAGTGCTCATTATCATCAACGAGCAAAGTGTTTATAGCAGAGTATATAACCACCCCTTTGTTCAGAAAGAAAGAAACAAAATAAATTTTAGCAGATAGTTAACAGTCACTTTTAGTTAATCATTAACATAAGCATCAAGCGGAGCAAAAACATGTTTAACCGTAGCATAAATAAAGTCATATTAATTGGTAACCTAGGTAAAGATCCTGAGATGCGCTACATGCCAAATGGCAATGCAGTAGCAAACTTGGCTATCGCGACCACAGAAAGTTGGAAAGATAAGCAAACAGGTGAACGTAAAGATAAAACAGAATGGCACCGTTTAACTGTATTTAACCGCCTCGGTGAGATGTGTGGTGAATACTTGAAAAAAGGCGCTAAAATTTATGTGGAAGGTAAATTACAAACACGTAAATGGCAAGGACAAGACGGTCAAGACCGTTTTACGACTGAGGTTGTAGTTGATGAAATCCAGATGATGGATTCGCGTAACCCTGCGCAAGGCCAAGGCCAGTTCCAAGCAAATTCAGCAGCGCAAAATAGCGCGCCACAACAAAGCTGGGGTAATGCACCACAAAATTCAGCTCCGGCTCAGCAAGCGGCACCACAAATGGCGCCAGCTTATCAACAAGCACCAGCACGCCAAGCACCTGCGCCACAACAGCAAGCAAAACCCGTGCAGCCACAAAAAGCGCCAGCACAATATAATGAACCATCAATGGATTTTGATGATGATATTCCGTTCTGAGGAATACATAAATAAAAAATGTAGATTAAAATCATCAAGGGCTTGTTTTTACAAGCCCTTTTTTATTTTATTTTAAAAAGGTGTTGACAATAACTACACTAGGAACTATACATAAGTAAAGTGTAGATAAAGAGGTGTTCAATGTCACAAATTCGAGATTTAATTTTTGGAAATGGTGAACGATATCCAATCTTAATGGAGGAAGATGGATTACCCAATGATTGGGTGACGTTATACGTTACTGAAAAGCTAAGAACATCACACACTCAATCTGCAATATCCAATTCACTTGGTCATCTGATTCATCTAAAGCTATGGGAAAACATAAATGGTCGGGATCTTATTTCTGAGTTTGAACAAGGTGACTTGTTGACTGACGAAGATGTTTATTCAATCCGTGATCATTGCACATTAGATACAAGAAGTTTGAAGAAATGGCTAAAAACATCAGAGAAGAATGTAGTTAAATTTGCCTCAGCATCGACAGCTAGCGTTGCACCGATACAAAAGGTGTCTAATGATCATGCTGCAAATCGGATGGCTCAGATCGCTTCCTACTTAGAATTTTTGGCAAGAACAATTCTTAAAGCAAAGCTAATCGAAGAAGCGGTTTCAAATAATATTAAAGCCATGAAAAAGTTATTGTTATCGAATAAACCCAAAGGTAGTAGTGGTAAAGGACTTACTGCTGATCCAAACACTAAAGCTCCACCGCCTAAAGCATTTGACCGAATTTTAAGTATTTTAAAAGAAACCTCTCCAGATAACCCATTTAAGGGGGAGGAAGTTAAATATCGAAACGCTGTGATATTTGAGGTGATGGACGCAACAGGGATGCGTGCAGGAGAGATACTGGCCTTACAGATCCAAGATATTGATTTTCAAAAAGGAACAGTGTCTGTTGTTCGTAGACATGATGCTATAGAAGATCCCCGTAAAAAGCAGCCTGTGGCGAAAACCAATGAACGTACAATTCCTGTTGATAAAGCCATTACAAACAGGCTGCGTGAATACATCATGGACAGAAGAGCCAAAATACCTACTGCTAGAAAGCATCCATATGTTTTTGTAACGCATAAGCATGGTAAGTATCACGGTAAGCCAATATCGAATAGTACCTTTGTCAATCGGATACTTAAGCCTGCGGTTGCAATCCATCCAGAAATGCTTGAAGAAATTACCCGTCACGGCTTCCGCCACAATTTCAACTATAAGCTTTCAAAGAAGATTGACGCAGTTAATAAAGCCGCCAAGGAAAATTCCAAAATTAAGCCAATTAATGAAAAGAAAGAAATTCAGATCCGTAAAGAGCTGAATGGATGGAGTTCAGATAAAACTGCCGAGACATATAACTTGAGACACATCCGAGAAGAAGCTGATCGAGTGATGCGAGAGGACATGGATCACTGGACTAACCGAGCTAAGAAGGACAGGTAGTATGCAATTAAAGAAAAATAAGGCTCTAGTCAGCCAGCACACAACGAAAAGCGGTTATCCGTTTTATTTTTCGGATATTGAGTGGAGGCTAGATGGTTCAACCGTAATTAATTTCCAGCGTTTGACCACTCTTGAACAAGAAACAGAAGAAGGTTTTAGAAAAGCTTTGTGCCGCTACGCTGAAGAACTCTCGGCTATGCATACTTTCAATATGTTTAATCGCTTCAATGCTTACATGAAGGCTACAAAAGAAGGCAAGCTGTCATTACAAGGGTTAACAAATTATCGAGCGTCATTTGATTCAGATAGCGAGTATAAGCTAGGAGCACTCAAGGGATTCTTATTGGCTTGGCATGAGTGGGGATTCAATGGTGTCAGCAAGGAAATTACAGATTACTTAGAAGAGTTAACTTTAAAAGGAAATCCAAAAGGTAATGCCGTAAAAGGCGCTTGCCCATATTCAGGCCCTTTAACGCATAACGAGCTGGGAGCCTTGATTGACTGGGCATCAAATGCATTTACGAAAGAAATCCTTAATTTAAAAGAATATGTTGGCTTTATGGCGTTAGTCTTAACTGGTCGCAGATATGTTCAAATTCGCTCCTTACGCTCAGTTGATTTAGTTGTTAGAGAAGACTCAAATGGTAATGACTATGTTATCAATTGCCCTAGAGCAAAACAGCGTGGTGTAGGCTTTAGAGAACAATTTACCCCACTACCAATAAATGAAGATTTATACCTTCTACTTCATAATCAGCGTAACCAATCAATTCAATATGTTGAATCTTGCTTGGGAGTAAAGTTGTCGGCTTCTCAACGTGAGCAAATCCCCATTTTTATAGAAGAAACAAGAATCAACAAGTTATCAAGTGTCGAGGACTTAGAAACAAGGCTTTCAAATACTCCAGATTATTTACATATGGCTGCCGATTCGGCATCTGAATTATTACGAGGTGTGTCTGTTAAAAACACTGCCTGTTCAGAGCGAACAGGTGATTACATTAACTTTACTGCTTCTCGCTTTAGATATACCAAAGGCACAAATTTAGCTCGAAGAGGAATAAGTGGTGTTGCATTAGCTGCTGCACTAGATCATACAGACACGCAAAACATTGGTGTGTATACCGAAAATACAGAAGAGACTGCCAAGCAAATTGATGAAGTGATGGCACCCTTGCTGGCACCACTTGCTCAAGCCTTCTCAGGGAAACTTATTGCTTCAGAGCGTGATGCTGTTAGAGCAAATGATCCTAATAGTCGAGTTAAAAATGGCAAGTCTGGTAATGTTGGTAACTGCGGAACTTACGCTTTTTGTGCCTCTGGTTATAGAGCTTGCTATACATGTTCAAGTTTTGAACCTTGGATTGAAGGGCCTCATGAAGAAGTTCTCAATGAAATATTGGCTGAAAGAGAAAAGCAAAAAGAGATAGGAATCTCAATTAATGTCATCCAGTCTACAGATCGACTTTTATTAGCGGTTCAACAAGTAATTGTTATGTGTAAACAAGAGCAATCTACAAAGGAGTGCGCAAATGGCTGATATTATTCATTTCCAACCAAAGCATGAGATAAGCGCTAAGCAAAATTTAGATAGCTTTATTGAGCATTGTAAAAACCAATTAACACTCTATGATGATCAAGGTGGGTGGCAAAGTAACAACTGGCAGCATAAGCAGAAAAACCGTTCAATAGCGATGACTTTTTCTAAGTACAGAGCAAAGTCAAACCCTGCGAATTTTGATCCTTTGGATGAACCGTTTTTGTCTTTTTCAAAAGCTTATATCCGTTATAACCAAAGTATCAAAGCAGTATCCAGTGTAACAAATAAAATGGTCGCATTGCGTATGTTACATGATGCTTTAGTTGAAGTGCATGGTGTTGCAGACGTTTTGAAAACTGATGGCTTAGTGATTGGCGAACTAGAAACAATCACTAAGCAGAGAGTTACTAATAAAGATCGAAGAAATAAGATCGGCTATCAAATAGAAAATTTGCTTGAGTTTATTCGGAACAAACGATTCGCACCTGCTCTTCAATCGTGGACAAACCCGTGGCCTAAAGTGGGAGCTAAAGCTGAGCGAACAGATGAAGAGTCACGAAAATGGCAAGACACTCGTTGCCCTAGTATGCACCAGATGCTTGCCTTAGCTGATTGCTTTGCTAAGGCAGAAACCTTGGAAGATAAATATTGGTCAAGTGTCATTACATTATTGATGTTTGCTCCTGGTAGAGCAGGAGAGCTGGTAGAACTAACTGTTGATTGTTTGCATCGTGGTGAAAATGGTGCGCTTGGTGTGAGGTGGTATGCAGAAAAAGGTTTTGGTCACACGATAAAATGGGTTCCAGAAGCACTAGAGCAAACAGTAATAGAAGCACATAGCAGATTAATGGAGATAGGAAAACCTGCAAGAGAAGCAGCAAAGCATGCTTTCGATAACCCCAGCATGTTCATGCGCCATGCTGAGTGTTGTACATCTGATGACTTTGCAGAAAATAAACCATTAAATGCCTATCAATTTGCCCATGCAATGAGTTTCACGCATTACTCTATTACTAGAATGAAAGATAAAACGAGTCAATTCAGTAGTACAACTGCATGGAATATGGTTGGTGGTAAAAACACAAAGTGGATTCAAAAATTAATAGCCTCAGGTGAGCCTACTTATGAAGAGTTAGCGAGTTTTGTTGCTTCGGAGTATCAAACTCAAAACTGGCCTAATCTACCTTCTATCCAACGTCCTGTTTGGGAATCCTTAGTATTGGTAAGAGATCGTGAGTTTCACAGCGACTTTAAGGTTAGGGCATTTTCATGGCGATTACCAAGCGTAAATGAATTGAATGCCCAACTTGCCTTGCGAGATAAGCTTAAAAATCCACCTAAAACCTTATTCCAGCGCATGGGCTATGTAGATGAAGATGGTACTGATATTCGTCTAACATCACACCAAATACGAGTATGGCTATCAACTAATGCTGAGCGTGGTGGTATGGATGCGTGGCAGCTTGCAAGATGGGCTGGCCGTACTCGAATAAATGACAATCGCCATTATGATTTACGCACACAAGATGAGCGTGAGCAGCAAGCCAGAAGCATCCTTGAATATAATGAAAGGCCAACAGCGTTAGAAGCAATTAAACTGAATTTACCTGTTAGTTATAAAGATTTAGGTGTAAATCGAATTGGTATAGCAGATGTTACCGAATATGGTATGTGTGTTCATGATTATGCAATGTCACCTTGCACAAAAGGTGGGGAATGCATGACATGTAAAGAACATGTGTGCATTAAAGGTATGCCTGAAACACTAGAGCGTATAATTCGACTTGAGAAACAGGTTGAATCTCAATTCAACAAGGCTACTGAAGATGAAGTTGACAGTGTTTTTGGCGCTGATAGATGGGTTTCTCATTTAGGCTGGAAACTGGCTCATATTCGCACACAACGTGGGCGGCTCGAATCCGAAGATACACCAGAAGGTGCGATCTTATGGATTCCACCAGAACATGATCCTAGCCCTGTAAAAAGAGCACTTGAACAAAATGATTTAGATATAACCGCAAGTAATCAGGATCTTGTTGAAGAATCTGAAGTCGCAATGTTATTGGGGATCGAAAATGCCTAAAAAAATTATTACTGAGAAAACACTTCCGCTAGCACTTCACGAACTTGATAAATGGTCAGGAAAGTTAACATGGAATAGTTTTTCTGAGCAGCTTGCAAAGGTGCTTGGAGAAGAAAAGATTAGTAGGCATACCCTGCTTTCCTACCCTGCTTTAGTAGAAGCATTCAACGATAGAAAAGGCAGCCTTAAAGAGTCAGTAAAAGATGAAGAAAAAGACATAACGCTTGATTTTGCTAAACAGCAAATAGCAACGCTTGAAGCTAAAGTTGAACGTTTAGAAAAGCAAAACGAAAAATTGCTAGAGCAGTTTGTCCGTTGGCAACATAACGCTTATATGATGCCTAATGTTGATATGAAGCTTTTAAATAAACAGCTTGATAAGCCTTTACCTGAGGTTGATAGGAGATGATCAAAGGGAAAAACGGGCAACAGATTGCTCAAGAAAATATTAAGCTAGTACAAGCTTGGGTTGATGAGCGCAACGCAGCTAGGGATTGGCATGAGTACGAATATAGCGGCAAAATAAACCGTAGAGTATTAGCTGAAGAACTTGGCTTCGCTAAGTCAGTGTGTACACAAAACAAGGCTGTAAGATCGCTTATTGAAGAAGCAGATAGTTATTGGTTTCGTAAAATTGATGAGGATAAAAAATCTCATGAATCTGCAAGAGAAAGAGCTGAAAAGCAATCTGGTATGGTGTCAGTGAGCAACAATGCACTGACACAACGGATTGCAGAATTAGAAGCTGAAAATAGGCAGCTTCAACGTGAACTGACCAAGTTTAAAAAGCAGCAAATGTTAATTCAATCTGGTGCAGCAGGATTCAAATTATGAATGAAGTTGTCCATCTACGCCAAATTATTCAAGTTAAAAAGCAACGAGCAAACTCTTACACAACAGTTGATCTTATCAATACTGATGGTTCGATCAAAAAGCGAGATAAAACAACAGTTGTTAAGTTTCCAGAGCACGCCAAAGATACGGCTACAGCAGGTAGCTTATGGGAAGTCTCAGGTAAAGAACGTCTTAATCATTTTACCATAAATGACTTTTCATTAAGTGAATACACCATTGATGCGGCAAACATTAAATTTTTAAGGCCATCAGGCAGAATTTTATCTCGCTGGATAAGCAACAACATCAAAGGTATCGGCAGTGTTATTGCAAACCGACTTGTTCGACTTAAAAAACTAGCGCACCTTATTGAAACACAGGACTCAGAAGCACTACTAAACATCGCTGGTATGACAGAAAACCGTGTTAAAGACCTACTCGACAGTTGGCCTAGCGAGGCGCTTTTTAATACGATTAACTGGCTTGAAGAACAGAACTTACCACTAGGTTTTGGCGAAAAACTAGTAACAATATTCGGTGAAGAGGCCATAGATAAAGTTAAAGAGCACCCATTTCTGTTAGTGGCAATGGGTGCGTCATTCGAACAGGTATCACAATTGGCGTTAAAGCTAGGTTTTACCTTGGAAGATGAAGTCGTTGTTGCTGGTATAGCTCAATATGCAGCTATTAACCATTCAAACAAAACAGGCTCAACGGTAATCTCAAATGATGAACTTCACAGTGAATATGCCAAGCTCATGAAGTCGAATGCGCCAGAAAATGTTGGTGATATAGCTTGTGAACAAGGACTGCTAGTTCAGGTAGATGATGGCTATCAAGTTTATGGAAAGGCACTGATGGAGGCATCTGTTGCTCAATTTCTTGTCGATGCGCATCAAAGAGAAATTGGTGATGGTTGCTTACTAGCTAGCTGGGAAATAGGCTTATCGAAGGGCTTAGTGCAAGCCGCATTAACTGATTATGAAAGCACATTGGAGTTTAACCTAACTGATGATCAGCGAGACGCTATTATTGGTGCAGTGCTATCTCCTGTGTGCGGTATATCAGGTGGTGCAGGTACTGGTAAAACAACCATACTTAAAGCCGTTTTAGGTGTCTATGATCGAGTTTCAGAGGGGATACAATGTTATCAAGTGGCTCTAGCAGGCCGTGCTGCACAACGTATGGCGGAAAGTACACAAAAGCCAGCCCATACCATTGCAAAGTTTATTGGTGAGCACCTAGGTGATAATAAGCCCAAGTTACCTGAACAAATATTATTAGTCATTGATGAATCATCAATGGTGGACCTCTTGTCGATGTATAGGTTAATCGGCTTACTTCCTGATGCTTCAAGAGTGATCTTTGTAGGTGATACAGCTCAGTTACCGCCAGTAGGTAATGGATTAGTATTCCACGCTTTGACAGATACACAAATACCATTTTTTAACTTAACTCAGGTTAAGCGGCAGAGCGAAGGAAGTG
Organism: Psychromonas antarctica; assembly: GCF_022267535.1. GTDB lineage: Bacteria > Pseudomonadota > Gammaproteobacteria > Enterobacterales > Psychromonadaceae > Psychromonas > Psychromonas antarctica. The sequence goes on along the minus strand of NZ_JAHNZV010000010.1, from coordinate 40,676 downwards.
ACATACACAGGTTCTCGACCGCTATTAGAAACAGATTGCTTCAGTTCCCGCAGAATACTAAAAACACCTTGAAAGAAAGTAGTGATTGCTCGATTGAAACAAGCCCAACCATCAGCAGACTAATAACACTCTGGCGTGAATCTGGAGGTGTTGAACAAAGCATAGTTTTATCACCAGTAAGGAAAGGCCAGTTTGGAGTTGATAACCTAAATACAGAGCTTCAAGCATCAGTTGGCAATGAAAGAACATCAATCTACTTCCAAGACTCGTCAAGAGGCTGGATTCCTTGGATTACATCAACAGGTTCACGTTTATTAAAAGGTGATCCTGTATTAGTCATCGCAAATAACTACGATGACGATGCAGATCTTAGAAATGGTGACTTAGGGCTTATTGTTGAAGTGTTTGACCAACCTGATGAAGATGGTGCTGTTGCCGTTATTGAAGTAAACAATATTTTGATTAATGTCACTACTGAGCTATTGGAAAAGTTGCACCTTGGGTATGCAATTACGATCCATAAATCACAAGGCTCTCAATGGCCTAACTGTTTTGTTATGCTGCCTAACGAGGCTGAGCAAATGATTGATCAGACTTTGCTTTATACTGCATCTACTCGACCTAGTGAAAGGCTAGTATTAATGGGCAATGAAAGGATTATTGAAAAAGCAATTATTGCTGGCTCTAAGGCATTAAGTAGAAAGACCCTTCTTAAAGAAAGGATCTGTTCAGCCTGTGAATTAAAGTAACCTTCATTGGCAAAAATAGCTTACTGTAATTAAATTGTATGAATTTCAAGTTAGACGTGCGGGATCAATGACACACTATTGCTAATTCGTTATATTGGTATCCAAATAAAAGTTATGTCTAAAAATTATAAAAGGGAACTGAAGTGAAAAAGATTTTACCATTAGCCATAGGGATCATCATTCTATTAACTGGCTGTAACTCCACGCCAAATTATCGGAAAGTCTCTGAATCAGAAATTACAAACTATCAGAGCCAGATCACAGATTTTCAAGCTGGAAATTATTCCCCGCAATGGATTCAGCCTTCAAATAAATCTGAAAAATGCGAAATGCTTATGGAAGGCTATACCGAGCAACCCCATCAAGGCACAGTAGAATGGGATGGGAACTGTAAAGACGGCAAAGCTGAGGGACTTGGTAAAATTAGTGTTACAAATGGTAGTGTTAGAGGTTTTGAGATCACTTACCACAACAAAGGAGTTACTGATCAACTCTATTATCAATGGGTTGAAGGAACAAATAATGTCGAGTTTGGCACGTATATTCGTGAAAATGACAAAATGACTAAAACATTACAAAACCATGCGTCATTAAAACCAAATGGTGATATTGATCTCATCTACTCTCAAGGGGAGCAAAGTCTTACAACAGGAATATTCACTGGAGTTGCAAGAAAGAACTACGCTGATGGTTTTGCTAAGCTATCAGGACAACTCGGTAATTTGCGTTTCTTTGGAGCCAGAGAGTCATTTGATAAAAACAACCAGTCAACTTATACAGTTTGGGGCTTCTACGATATGAACGCTGATAAGCCTGACAAGTATATTGTAGTGAAAAATAAACATGGCGTATTTCATCAGAAATGGCAATTTGGTACTCAAAAAGAAAATGTAACCTTACCGGAAAGTTATACAGATGAGACTTTAAAAGTCTCAATTAAAGCCTCTACATTGGCAAATAGAGCCAATAGTGCAGGAAAGCTTGCACTAGCTATGAAGCAAAGATATGACTCTCAGAATATTAATTCCTCACCTGTAACGATAAAGCCTGAAAATAAAAAGCCAGAGTCGTCTAAAGGTATTTCTACAGGCACTGGTTTCTTTATTTCTAATGATGGTTTCGTACTTACCAATAGCCATGTCATTGAAGGCTCAACAAGTATTTCAATTATTCTTAATGGTAAATCTGTATCGGCCACCCTAATTGATCATGACCCTAGCAATGATATCGCTTTGCTGAAAGTAGATGAAGCGGTTGAAGGTTTACCCATTGAGCTTAAGAAAAAAACGAAACAAGGGACTGAAATTGCTGTATTAGGCTATCCAAATATAGGCTTACAAGGTAACGAACAAAAAGCGACATTTGGGTATATTAATGCCAACTCTGGCATCCAAGGTGATACTCGGTATTTTCAAATAGATTCCCCTATCCAGCCCGGAAATTCAGGCAGCCCAATGGTAAATGATCAAGGTGTAGTCATTGGCATTGCTTCAGCATCGTTAAATCAATCAGCAGCTATCAAAGCTACAGGAACATTGGCACAAAATGTAAATTATGCCGTTAAAATAGCTTATGCATTGCCAATGCTGATAAATCACGGTGTAGACTATATTGAACCAGTCAAGCAAAAAGCCTTAGAAAAAACAGAGCTGATTGAGAGTATTTCAAATAGCGTTGTTCTTGTTTTAGCAGAGTGATGAAGGGTATGTAATGGTATTAGCCCCTGAATTAATTAAGTTAATTGATCATAAAGCATCGGTAGAGTGTGGGCACACTAATTTACTTCACTCTTCTGTTTATATTAGTCAATTAAATGGGCACATAAACGGTACGTGTGAATTAACGAAGCATGAAATCGAGTCTAAAGTAGATTACTTAGCTGGTTGCGTGACAATTACACTCGATCACCCAATAAATGAACTTGAATTTCTAAGAGTGCGCCTTTGTGAAGGTAAAAACTTTACTAATGTTGATGAATTATCTTACATAAAGAAAACCTCTTGCACGTTTCCAAAGGCGGGTAGGTTAAATCTTACAGGGCAAGCGCTGTTTTATGCTTCTACAGCCGTTAAACAAGATGATACAGCATTAAGAGTTGTGTTATCTGAGGCTCAAGCGAAACAGCTTGATCACCTTAATGTACTGCGATCTCATCAAGTAAGTGGAACTGATATATATCTAAGAATCATAGGTATATGGGATCAAGTTAGGCGAAATGAAAAACCATATTACTTAAACCAAGATACCTTTGACTATTACACTGAGACAAGAAAATATATGGCTAAGAAGTTTAGCCGAGAGTTGCTTTTTGCTTATGAGTTAACAGATCGCTTCTTTGCCGATATATTATCTCGTGAAGGAAATGAACGCTTATATCAAGTAACTTCAGTCCTGAGTAATGTATTTTTGACTGAGAAGTGCGATGGTGTTCTCTATTCTTCGGTAAAAGCGAAAGGTGAGCCTGTAGTTGCTCTAAAACCCCAAGTGGTTGATGATAAATTAGAGCATCAGTTTGCCACCGAGGTCTTAATTGATAAATCATTTGGCTATGAGTATTATCAGTATAGAACGCAGACTAAAACGTCTAGTATTGGTAGGAAATCAGGTAAATTAGAGTGGTAATAAGCTTAACCACTACTTCCTTATGGTTAAGCTTAAAATGTAGATTAAACGTAGTTTTAAGCCCTAAAGATACTGTTAATCTACAAATTTTGGATGAAGTGTATAAAATAATGTTTAAACTATCTCTTTAGGCTTTATTTTAAAAAGAATTTGTATTCACTCACTCACCCTTATTGTGATTTATGTGTTTATTACCGTTCTAGGTCGGAAAATTTTTAGTTCTTCAATACGGGGGCGCTTAGGGTTACCTACCCCCCTATTTTTAAAAATAGTACGAATAAGTAAGCAAAAAACAAGTGCAGTCCTACGATCTTGAAAAACAGTTCAAAAATACTACAAAACAGATTAGATAATTAATTTTTTTTCTTGCAAGCTGTCAAGGCAATATGGGTTTACCGGTTCAGACATTCCCAACGTCAAGAATGCAAATACACGAGTTAACTAAAAAGAGAACCAAGGATGGTTATAAAAAAGTTTTTTTGCAAAATAATCTTCTATCAAATATTGTTGTTATGCAGCTTGGCTGCTCACGCGACAGTAAAAATAGCAACTCAAGATGACCCAGATAGGATCAGTCTGCTCTATTACCAAGAAAATGCTGAGCCCTTGCTTAAAGAAGCGTTGGTATTCTTTGAGCAGCAATCAGGTTACAAAATCAATCTGGTTTTTGTCAATATCAATGATTTAAAGCAGATGTTAATAGAAGGTGCAGTGAACAATTTACTGCCCGATGCAATATTGGTCCCCTCTGATTTTGCAGCACTTGCCCCCACCATTAAACTTTCTAAACTGCCCGTCTCACTGCTCAGTCAAGATCTCGTGCCAAAAGCCCTTAATTCGATGAACTATAAAGGTGATTATTATGGCGCGCCAGTGATGAGTGGTAATCACCTGATGCTTTTTTATAATAAAAAATATGTTCAACATCCAGCTAAAAACTGGCAAGAGTTAAAAGCGCAAGCGATCGAATTAAGAGCAAAAGGAATAGAGCCTATCGGTTGGAACTATTCTGAAATGTACTGGTTTACTAGTTTCGCGATCACTTTAGGCGGCTCCCCGCTTACCGATGGTAAAGCATCCCTTAATTCTCAAGCCTATGCTGATGCTCTCATTTTTTATAAAGAATTAGCAGATTCTGGCTTAATTAAGCGAACTTGCGGCTATGATTGTGCGCAAAAAGATTTTCAAGAACAACTCTTTGCTTATGCCATAAATGGCGAATGGGCTTTGTCTGATTTTGAGCGCTATCTTGGAGATAATCTTGGTATTTCGGTGATCCCGGCGATCGGCGATAAACCCTTTCGTCCTTTGTTTTCGACAATAGGATTGATGTTTCCGGGTAACTCATTACAAGGTAAAAAAGCAAAACCATTAGCCGCATTGGCGGTATTTTTCCAAAGTCGACATTTTCAGGATATACTTTTTGATAAACAACGTTTTTTACCTGTCAATCAGCGCTCTTTTAATCAAGTTGAAGCGACAGCCAATAACAATATTAAGATGCTCTTAAAACAGTTAGCGCAGTCCATGCCAATGCCATCTGATCCTATTATGGCCAATGCCTGGATAGGAATGAAAAAAGGCTTTGAACGGTATATGGGTGGACTATCCTCGGCAAAAGAAGCCGTAGAATATATGCAAAAATACACCGAGCAAGATTATCATAGGTTACACCACCGTCAATAACCAGAAGCTAGCGTTTAGGTTAATACCATCAGTAATATATATCGAAGCAAAGAAAATAAGACCACCAAAAAAGAGAGCATTTGTGCTTGATCGCTGTGCTAAAATAGCGAGTATTGCTGATCATTAGAGAAAATTTTCAAATTAGCGTTCATTTAAGAAATTGAAATTCCACAATACTTAGTTAGTATGTGTGTGAACAAACATGAATTAGTAGATTTTCCATAAGTAAGCATGATTTTTTATACAAAGGAGACACCATGAACAAGGCAATCAAAGCGGCACTATTATCTGCTTTTATCTTTCCAGGTGTGGGTCATTTACTATTAAAGTGTTATCGTTCAGCTACAATATTGGCAGCAACAGCATTGTTGGCAAGTTATATATTGATCTCTACAACCATTGAAAATGCGATGCTAATAGTGGATAAAATCCAAAGTGGTGAAGTTGCTCCTGATATTGTTGCAATCACAGAGCAAATATCACAACAGACAAGCGGTAGTGGCCTACTAAACAGCGATTTTATGTCACTACTACTTATGGTGACTTGGTTAGTGGCTATTATTGACAGTTACAGAGTCGGTCAATCGCAACAAGTAAGCTAATCTGCCCTCTCTCGCCGCGCTATCAATAATTCGTTTAACTAAACAGCAGGCGCATATCTATATTATATATTTCAGTTTGATAGCCACCATGTTCTTTAAAAGCGAACTTTTTATAAAAGTCTCTAGCTGCAAGGTTTGTTTCTTGCGTCCCCCCCATTAGTACAAAACTTCTCACCTTACCTTTATAGTCATTAATCAGTCGATCCATCACTAAACTTGCAAAACCTTGATGCTGATATTTGTCCGCTATACAGGGAGCAAATAACAAATCATTCCCGGTTTTTAGCACTATTCCACACTGCGCATAACGCGAGGCTTCATGTTCTGATATTTGTGATTGTAAAATAAAGTAACCGATAATCTTTTCATCAATCTCGAGTATAAAACGCTGCGCGCTATCGGTTAATAAATTAACGCAGAGCTGAGCAGCAAATTCAGGTGTGATTGACATCCTCCCCCAGTTCCGCGCTACGCGGCTACACAGGGGGATTCCCTTTACAGGTGTAAACCACAATTACTTAGTTTACTGGTTTCTGCTGCTGGCGGCATTACTGCACCACTCACTTCACAGACGCTACGGGCATGACCTACCCTGATAAAATTTAAGAGGTTTTGGCTAGTGTAGCCAACCCTCTATTTAACACATTAATCGCTCCAACTATATCTGCATTTTCGGTAAAGCCACATTCAACACAAACGAAGCTTGCCTGTATCGTCCTGTTGGCTTTGTCTTTATGCAAACAAGCAGGGCATGTTTGGCTTGTGTGGTGCGGAGACACTGCTAGAAAGATACCGCCTTGCCATTCCATCTTATATTTAAGCTGGCGGCGAAGCTCGCCCCAGCCCTGATTTAATATAGCGCGATTCAACCCACTTTTCTGTTTGACGTTCTTGCCATGTTGCTCGGACGACCCTTTGGCTGACTTTGACATATTGGCGACTTTTAAATCCTCAACGACTATCATTGCGTGGTTATTGCTGATTATTGTTGTAGATTTCTGTTGGTAGTCGCGTCTTATGTTAGCGGCTTTCTGGTGTAATCTGGCGATTTTTAGTTTTTGCTTTTCCCAGTTCGCAGATCCTTTAACCATACGAGCAAACTTGCGTTGCTCTTTGGCTAAATTATCCATGATTCTTTTAAAGCTATGAACACCGCTAAAAACCAGACCGTTACTAAGCGTCATGTTTTTAGCAATACCCATGTCTATGCCAACGGCGGTTGTTGCCGTTGATTGTGGATTGCTTGACTCGATTTCGCACATGATGGATATATGCCATTCACCACAAGCATTGAGGCTTACGGTTGCATGTTTCGGCTTGCCGCTGATCGGTTGGCTATTTCTATATTTAACCAATCCAAGTTTATTTGGTAGTTTGATGTGCCGATTTTCAATGCCGCAATACTTAGTGAAGTTAACAAAGCGCATTGTTGAGTGATGCGCGAGTTTACGTTGACGGAAAACGGGGAACCCCCGTTTTCCCTTACACCACTCGCTTGCACTACCCGACAAGTCCTTTTGCCTTTGTTGTAAGTTGTCGGTATAAGCCTCACCTAACCAAGTCCGATCTTCTTTTTTCTTCCATTGAGTAAGGTGTTTGTTAAGAGAAAAGGCTGTCGGTAGTTTTTTTATTAAAGCGATGCGATCTTTAGGCGGTAAGTCGTTAAGATGATTATAGAGTTCTTTTTTGTCACTAATACCCGTTTCGTTTTTTAGAATATTTAGCATGAATTCAAGGCTGTCATTAAATACTACGCGCCCACAACCAGCCATACGATAGAGCAATACTATCTGGCTACTTGTCGGTTCAAGTTTGTATTTAAACGCTTTTAATATCTTCATATTCCGTTAAGTGCGTAGTAATATTTTCGTGACATTACACCGACAAACAAGGGTTATCAAGTGAAAAGTGAGTTACGTGTGCACAAGTCTCGCCACGCGGCACATCTCCTGCACGTCCATATAGTGTTTGTGACAAAATATAGGAAAAAGGTGTTTGGGGATTTGCATTTGCAGTTCTTTAAAAGAGTAGCGGCTGTAGTTTGTCATGACTTAGAAGCTGAATTGATGGAATGCGACGGTGGGGATGATCATGTTCACATGATGATTACTTACCCCCCTAAGTTATCCATATCAAAGTTGGTTAATACGCTAAAAGCCTCAACATCTAAACGGTTAAGAAATGAATTTATAGATCTGAGGCGCACTATGATAAGCCTGTGCTCTGGTCGAGATCTTACTTTGCGAGTTCTTGCGGAGGTGCCCTCTTAGATATTGTGAAAAAATACATTCAAAATCAAAGGGCTTAACAGCCCCCCTCCCACCTTCGCGCTTCGCGTCTATGGAGGGAGCCCCCTATAAAATTAGAGTGGATGGGGCGAAAATCGTCGACGGGTAAGCCCAGAAAGTGAGTCAAAAAAATCCCCAAGCGCCCATTGATCATTTTCTGCAAGCAACCTGAAAGTACATTTTGTCCCCACTTTAGCCGTTAACGTAATACCCGCCATATAGTGCTCCTTATAGATAACATAAACGTTCAATATCCTGTTTAATCGCTTGATTTACTTCAAAATGTGATACCAAAAACTGCAGTTGTGCCAAAGCCGATTGCGGGCTGCCATTATACCCCTGCATAAAATCCGGTAGGCGTTGAGCAAACTTCGGATATCTTATTTCAATGCGTCGATCAGCAACAAAGGGATCAACGAGGCTAGGCTCTGCAAGCTCGGTCAGATTCACTAAGTCAACTAGCTTATCAAGCGCAAATTGCTGCACAAAACGCATTGCTGATAGCTTTTCCCCTCGTTGGTAACGACACATACCGACGTGCAGATTGGTCAGTGCTTCGCCAACTAACCACTGAGTATCTTTTGAAGTAGCCTCTGCCCCGCTAATACGCGGCTGGCAACAATCACTATTAAAGTCAGGGTGTTGCCATACAACTCTTCCAGGGGAAAAGGGAATATTATTTAGTTCCTGAGGCTCAAATATGGCAAATTCACAAAAAACACCATCTTCAAACAGTAATTTATAACCGTCAACTGTATTACGAAAACAGTAGCTAATCGCCTTAATATTACTCAGCCAATCCAAGTTGTCGATAAAGCGTATTTTTGCCCCCGGTTGTACAATAGCAAAAAAATCAAGATCCGAATAATCATCCAACCGTTGCGTTTCAATACCCGCAGAGCCTAAACCCAACAAGGCTAAAGCTTGCCCTGAATGGTCGAGTGATAAGCCAATCTGCTGTAAACGTTCAAGTAATAGTGCTCTTTTTTGCAGTTGCATATTTAATTCCTTGTCGATAACGATTGTTGCTTCTGATCTTATTAATCATAAGCAAATTTTTTTAAAATTTACATTTCAGTTACAATCAATTGCATGTGAAAAACAATCATTGGTACGTTATGAACAATAGAAACAGATGGGCAAATAAACTGATTTTAGATCCAGCCTGCGAAGAAATTTTTATTGATAATCACTTGCAGGCAGGTTTGATGGAGTTTGATATTCAACTAGGCGGTGTATCGAATCTAAGCAAAGACTATTTTGTACGTAGGCATCAGTGTAAATATCACACGCTTATCTATACACGCGAAGGCCAAGGCCTACTTAGTACAGAATCTGGAGAGCAACAGATCGGCGCGAATTCTTTATTACTCTTACCCGCCGGCAGTTCGTTTTCATATCAGCTAGGAAAGGCACATAATAACTGGAAAATTATTTGGTATCTAATAGATGATAGCTGCGATTGGCAGTGGTTAAAGAACAAAGGGATCTGTTTAACGACAAACAGTCATGTTGATAATATCTACTACCTCTCGCTGTCCTTGTATAAAGAAACGCTGGCTAGCACACCATCAAGCGCTCTACTCAATTTAAATGCACAGCTAGTTGTTGCTTATATCAACCGCGATTTACAGCTGCCTGAAAACATCAATACAAAAAAAACGGCAATGATAATGTTTTTTCAGCAACTAGAATCGAGGCTGCAACAGCCGTGGACACAGCCATTATTAGCTAAATTAGCAGGTTACTCCCCGGCACAATTTAATCGTCTTTGCCTGCAACAATTAGCAACTACACCGATCAAAAAGTTGCGACAGTTAAGAATGCAGCGTGCTAAAGCACTGCTAAAAAGCAGCGAACTGAATCTCACCGATATTGCCAACGCGGTGGGTTATAATGATGTATTTAATTTTTCTTCTGCTTTTAAACGTGAAGTGGGCATCGCGCCCAATCAATATCGCCATACCTAATAGCACCCTGTTGCCAACATTTTGGCTATTATAAAAGGTTTTTCCTACTGTCTCTTTTTCAAAAAAAAACTGTATTTAAGTTAGCTCAACTCGCCTCTTAAATCTGTGCCTAATAATTCTCGGATCACCTTGTTAGGTAGATCTTGGCTAAGTAAATAATAGAGCTTGGCGATCACCGTTTCAGTGGTCATATCTAAACCACTGATAACCCCAGCGTCGAGCAGAGCATGGCCTGTTGCATAACCTTGCATATTGACCTGCCCTTTTAAGCATTGAGTGCAATTAACAATCAAGATGCCGCGCTCACTAGCACTTTTTAATGTTGCTAATAGTTGTTCATCCTGTTGCGCATTACCGACGCCGTAAGTTAATAAAACCAAGGCTTTTAATGGGCTTTTTAATAAGTTGTCTAACACTAACCAATCCAGCCCCGGAAAGAGATGCAGAATAGCGATCGACTGCCCTTCGATTTCGCTCACACGTAAACGAGTATTAACTGACTTTTGCTTCTGTCCTGCAATATTTTTTATCTCAATACCCGCTTCCAATAACACCGGATAATTGGGGGAAACAAAAGCATCAAATCCATCTGCATACTGTTTTGTGGTGCGATTGCCGCGAAATAGCTGGTTATTAAAAAATAGACACACTTCATTAATGGGGTGATAAGCAGCAATATACAAAGCATTTAATAAATTAATACGGGCATCGGAACGTAGTTGTGAAAGGGGAATTTGCGAGCCAGTAATAATCACTGGTTTGGATAAATTTTCAAATATAAAAGAGAGTGCAGAGGCGCTGTAAGACATCGTATCAGTGCCGTGGAGAATAATAAAACCATCAAAATCGTGATAACGTTTTTGAATATCTAGCGCCAACGTTTGCCATATTTTTGGGGAGACATTGGCGGAATCGATCAAGGGATTATATTCATGAATCTCAAACTCAGGCATCTCTTCATGATAAAACTCGGGCATATTGGCGATAGTCTTTGAAAGGTATCCGACTGCAGGGACAAAGCCATCTTTTGAGGGTTTCATGCCAATCGTCCCGCCCGTGTAGGCAATATAGATACGTTTTTTATGGTTCATTGAATTTATCTCTTGATTCTATTGAAAAGTTTAACTTGAATATACGCATAACTATACCCATGTTAGTTGTAGATGCAAAATCAGCATCTGCAACTAACATGGGTATAAATAAAAAACAAACTATGCACGTAGTTTAAATTATGGGTTAATTTTATTTATTCTGGTTGGTATAAAATTCTTTTTAGAACAATACTAAGCTGATCAACCAATTGTAATATTGAAATCGGTAGGGTTGCTCGTGTAATACTATATCCCTCAACAAAGGGTAATAAAGTAGAAGCTGAGAACTGTATTTTTTGCTCTGCGCAGCCAACAGGAGCGATACTTCTTAAGTGTTTAACAATAACGGTATGCAACTCACGATAATATTGATCTAACGCCAAGCGACCGCTTTTATGATGGTTAGAGAAGACCCAAAACTCTTTAAATAACTGTGCACAAAGAGTGCTTTCACGATATTTAAGCATATGCAATAACAGCGAGCCTAAAGCCTGCTCGGGCACCTTACTTGTGAAGGCTTGGTAGTTTTGCAAATGTACAAAATAAGCATCAATAAAATCACCGAATATAACGTCTAACAAAACGCTTTTATTTTTAAAATATAAGAAGACAGTACTTTGTGGTAGGTCTGCACTGTCAGCAACTTTCTCCATTGAGAAACCTTCACAACCAAAGTCTTTTAATAATTGCAACCCAGCAGATAAAATACGCTCAGTTTGTTGATCCACCATTTATGCTCCTATCGCTATCAGGTAAGACGGTTATTTTTACATGACTATGCACTTAACTCAGATAAATACAAAAAAGTAAATATTTACCACACAAATTTCATGCAACTGTAAAACTATATTTTAGTTTACATTCAATTACAGAGTTAAAAGGAGAAAAACACTTATATTTGGGTTTTCTCGGTGTAACGCGCAGCGTCTTCGTGTTCTCTGTGGTAATTTTCTAAACTTTTACAACAACCCGAGTTATCTACAGAAGCATGTATTTTTATTTAACATAGAGATGCTCTTCGACCCATGCTTTGACTTCAGAGAAACGATACTTCTCTAGCTCAGCAAAGCCAATTAAAGTGCGCACTTTCAAACGGGTAAACAGAGGCGTGGTTAATCCGCAAAAGAAACGCGCTAATAATACGGGGGTTTTCTGCTCTGTCAATTTAGCACTGATCTGCGCACTTAATTGTGCGAAATTATATTCACTTAAAGGTCTTAGTACTGGCGGTTGTGGCATCACTGCTATAGCCCCCATGCACACAGAGCAATGACCACAATGCTGTTGCAAGTTAGTATCAGAAAAATAATGGGCAAGTTGCAGATTCAAACATTGATCACTGGCAAAAAAGTCTAATAAGAAATGGATTCGAGCGACTTCACTGGCCTCTTTTTCCTTAAACCGCAATACCAATTGAGCACGTAAATCAGCGCTTAATGATTCTTTAAAAACCTTATAAACCTGTGTCATCTGTTTTGTTTGTAACTCAATCAGCCCCTGCTGATCAAGGTAATCAATGGCCGTTATCACCCGACTACGTTCACTCGGATAGAAAGAGTGTAGCGTTTCAAAATTGATAGTCGCCCAAGTGCGGGCCTTATCTGAGCTTTGTAAAATAGCTTGCACAAAGTAGTAACGCTCGTCTTTAAAACGGTCGAGCAACTCGTTTTCAGACACCAATAATTTGTATTTATATTCCGCATAATAACTATAAGCAGGTTGCAATACCCCCGCTAACTCGAGATAAACTAACAAAGTTTTCAATGTTAACAAACGGATATTAGATAAACTTGAAAGACTATTCAGTAATACCTCCCATTGCCCCTGTGTTTGCGAGATAGTATTTAAAATATAATCAACTGCAGTCGCCTCTGGACTGTCGCCATAAACGAAATTTTCCAAAATATTAAGATTATTTTTATTGGCCAGCACTAAACAATCTGCCGGTAAGCCATCACGCCCTGCGCGCCCTATCTCTTGCGCATAGTTTTCTATGGATTTGGGTAAGTCATAATGCACCACAAAGCGGATATCACTTTTATCAATGCCCATACCAAAGGCAATGGTGGCGACTATTAACGGTAGCTCACCAGACATAAAACGCTCCTGAATAGCCACGCGCCGTTCATTGGCTAGGCCCGCATGATAAGGCGTTGCACGGATCCCCTGCTGGGTTAACAAATGAGCAAGATCTTCTGCACTTTTCTGTAAGGTCACATAGATAATACCCGATGCTGGCATGCGCGATTTTAACCAAGGTATTAAGAGATTAAGTTTATTTTCATCAGTCACCCCTTGTGCCGCGATATTCAAATTGCCACGATAAGAGCCCGTTAAAGTGATATTTTGCGCTTCAATAGCAAACTTTTCCGCCATATCTTGAACAACCTTAGCGGTGGCAGTAGCGGTGAGCAAGAGTGCTTGGGGAATATTAAAATCACGGCGGTATTGTGCCAACTTAAGGTAATCGGGACGGAAATTATGACCCCACTCGGAAATGCAGTGCGCCTCATCAACCACGAGTAGAGAGATCGGCAATTTCTTTAAAAACAAACGGAAGCGTTCGCTATTGAGACGCTCTACGGAGATAAAAAGAATTTTAACCTGACCATCGGCAAGCGCACTATAAACAGAAGATGATTCCGCAGGGGTTTGCATGGAATGGATACTCGCTGCACTAATGCCTTTGTTTTGCAGGAACTGTAATTGATCTTGGATGAGCGCAAGCAGTGGAGAAACCACCAGTGTGAGGTGCGGTAAATGCAGCGCTGGCAGTTGGTAACATAGACTTTTACCTGAGCCTGTCGGGAAAATAGCAGCTGCACTTTGGCCATTCAGTAAGGCTTCAATAACGGGCTCTTGACCCGCTCTAAAAGTTGAAAACCCAAAATACTGTTTAAGTGACTGTTTCATTCATATCCCCGGCAAGAATTAACTGAGCTGTATTTATAACATATACCCATGATACCTCAAGGTGCTTTATCAGGACTCAGTTCGGAGACCAGAACAAGGCCCAGCAGGAGGGCCTTGCGAATGGATTCACCGTTGGCCAAGGCAAATCACACGCTTCTGCGTCGTTATAAAATAGCAATGAAGAACAGCTATCCTCTCTGCAAAATTTTATTTGTTGATTTTGCACCTTAAAGCAGCATCAGTATATAATCGCAGCCCTCACTGAGCCAAACAAAGAATTTATGCGAATCCATGTACTTCATCGACTATACCAGCAGCGTCTTAGCCAATGCACGCGTCCTTTCTTAGCACGCGGAGGACGGGTCGAACGCTGCACTCATTGCATGTTACTCCCCTACCTATGTATCTGTGCTATCAAAAAGACGCTTCCGACCAACAGTGCATTTTTACTTTTAATGTATGACGATGAAATATTGAAGCCGAGTAATAGCGGGCGTTTAATTGCCGATCTGATCCCTGATACCTATGCATTTATCTGGTCACGAACGCAGCCTCACGCGCAACTACTGGATTTATTAAAGGATCCAAAATGGCAACCGATTGTTGTCTTCCCCGAAGAATACGCAGTAGCCGAGCGTATAATACATAACCAGCCGACACCCCCAAATAATAAAAGAACGCTGTTTATTTTACTGGATGGCAGCTGGGCACAAGCCAAAAAGATGTTTCGCAAAAGTCCCTATTTAGACAGTCTGCCAGTGTTATCCTTTACACCTGAAACGCTTTCCCGTTACTTACTGCGCAAGGCGACTAAAGATAACCAACTAGCCACCGCCGAGGTCGCAGGGCGGGTTTTAGAATTTATCGGTGAGCCGGCCAACGCAACCATGATGGATCTGCTCTTTGAAACTTTTAAAGAAAATTATTTGCTTGGCAAAGCGCATCAACAATTGCCGGATCATGCCGCCCAATTTCGCCTTGAACGTTTATTAAAAGCGCTTTGACTCACCTTTTTTAGAAAAGACGCTATTTTATTAAAGGCCCATCTTTTATTATAGAGGCGCATAAGCAGCTGTTATCTCTATCAACAGCCAGTTTGTCTAAGCAAAAAAACAATAAGGTCGTCATTATTAAATTGTTTTCTGGCATTTTAAATAAAGCAGCACAGGTTTATGGTATTGGCTTGCTTGTCTTGCTCGCAATTGTCGTGCTACTCGTAAAATTAGCACTACTAACTGTTGCCTTACAATGTGGCACTTATGAACAGTATGTCTATACATTGCATGGCCGCTTACTGGTCTTTCTGCTCAGCGCTTTACCCTAGCCCACTTTTTAATAATCAAAATATTTGTCGATTGATTGGGAAAAGGTTAATTGATTACGTCATAAATTGATCGCTATAAAAATGTTTCCTTCGTAACCAGCAGCGTAATTCTTTATACTATTTGAGATAAACGTTTTAGTGTTTTTTGGAAACCCCATGATCGCACCCTACATTGATGAATTTTTAATACTCACCCTGATCCATTTTCTAGCGGTTATTTCACCAGGACCCGATTTCGCCATAGTGATCCGCCAAAGTATCAGTTTTGGGCGCAAAACCGCCATTATCACCAGTTTAGGTATTGGTGCAGGCATCTCAGTACATGTGACATATACCCTATTAGGGATCGGTATTATTATCACCCAATCAGAAACTGCCTTTATGTTCGCCAAAATAGTGGGGGCTGCTTACCTAACTTATCTGGGAATAAAACTGCTAGGGAGCAAAGCGGCAACAGGGGCGGACGAGCAGATAAAAGTAGATACGAATAAAAATCATCATCGACGCGCCTTCATGCTCGGTTTTATGACCAATCTACTCAACCCTAAGGCAACCTTATTCTTTTTAGCAATATTCACCTCAATTGTCAGTATAGATACACCATTAGGCGTGCAAAGTTTTTATGGTTTTTGGATAACGGTGACCACCGCATTATGGTTTTCACTGGTTGCCATTCTCTTTTCTCAGCCAAAAGTACGCACAAAATGTGTTGATCATGGCTATCTATTTGAACGAGTAATGGGGATTGTGTTGCTGATTTTTGCAGTAAAATTAGGCGTCGATTTGATTTGGCAAGATCTTTAAAATAAAAAAACACTCCCCAAATCTAATCAGGGAGTAGATAGCCTAGCCCATACTATGGCACAGCAAAGCCCTTTGAAGCGACCCAAACACGATACCACTGCTCAGTGGTCATCTGCACCGTTAAGGCACCCACGCTTTCTTGAACACGGGCTATATTACCTGAGCCAATGAGCGCGACAGGATTAGACGGGTGTTTTAATACCCAAGCAAAAACCACTTGCTCAATTGAGTTAGCACCAAGCTCATCGGCTAGTTCAGTTAAAGTTCCGCGCAAACGCCTTGCTTGATCAGTTTGTTCACTGAAAATCCCTCCTCCCGCTAAACAAGACCAAGCCATTGGGCGCACTCGATATTGTTGTAGTTGATCACAAGTTCCGTCTTCCAGCACGGTCAAATTGATCGGGTTGATTTCAACTTGGTTGGTCATTAAAGGCAGATCTAAACGCGACTGTAATAAATCAAATTGTGATGCCGTAAAGTTAGAAACACCAAAATGTTTTACTTTACCACTCGCTTTTAACTCAGCAAAGGCCTCGGCCACTTGATCGGCATCCATCAGAAAATCAGGACGATGCACCAATAAGGCATCTAACTGCTCAACACCTAAACGTTTCAGTGAATTTTCCGTGGACGTTAAAATGCTTTGTTTGCTGCTATCGTAATGTGATACGCGTTTTTCACCCACTGCTTGTGGCACACCGTTAATACCAAATTTAGAGACAATCTCTATTTGCTCACGCATCGCAGGATCAAGTTTTAATGCTTCTCCAAAAAGCACTTCACTGTCGCCATAAATTGCGGCGTTATCAACGGTACTGATGCCCAGTTCGACATGCTGTTTAAGGAAAGAGAGACGCGCTTGGGGGGTCATATTCCATTCCCCTAATCGCCAATAACCTTGTACTAATTGGGAAAACTCTGGACCATTAGGCGCCATTAATACTTTTTGCACATGAATCATTAAAAACCTCGACTAAGAATGCACTACACCAATTAAGGATAAGTGACCAAGATAACATTTTTATTGTTTTATAACTTTGAACTCTCTCAAAGCTTCGGTTTACAAAAAAGGATACAATATTTGAAGTAATTAGTCGTGATATTTGTATGCACCATTATGGTGATACTGTTGTGGGAAATGGATCAATTTGATCCCAATTACAATTATTGGCACTTCTTTTGACCATTACATAAATGCTTCCAATAAATTACTTTTAAATTACATGTAATATTTAACAACAGGTTAGACAAAAAAATGTCATAATAAAGAGCTTGTTATATTAATTGGCGCGAATATTGCCTTTTAACTTACTTAAAGGCGTCCTATATTAACCAAGGCGCTCTTTTTAACCGAGTAGCGCAAACACTAAAATACGCGGTTGGCAAAGGGTTTTGTCTAACAGTGTTTAATTATTAAAAATATAAAAGAAGCAAAGGAAAAAAACTATGACTATGACTATGAAAAAAGCAATCTTACCTGCAATGATTACAGCACTACTTGCAACATCAGTACAAGCAGCTACGGTATATGATGCTGATGGAACAAGTGCTGACGTTTATGGCCGTATGCAATTTGATATTAAAGATGATGGCGCTGATACTAATGGTGTTGGTACTGCACGTCTGGGCTTTAAAGGAACATCTGTCATTAACGCTGACGTTTCAGCTATCGCAAAGGGTGAATGGCAAGTTGAAGCTGAAAATTCAGGCGACAATGATGAAGAATTTAAAGTGCGTCATTTATATGCTGGTTTTGAAACAGCTGAAATGGGTACACTGATTTTTGGTCAGACAGATACTGCATTTTATCAAGCGGTTGCGGCAACAGATTTATATAACTCATACGGTTACGGGGCTTTCGGTGGTGTTGAAGATGGCCGTCAAGAAGGTCAAATCATCTATTCTGGTGAATTTTCAGGTGTTTATGTAGGCGCTTCTTACCAGTTCCAAGATGAAACCCAATCACTTGATGATTCTTACGCATTAACATTAGGTTATAGCATTGCAGACGTTAGTGTTTACGGAGGTTATCACCTTCAGGAGTTCACTAACGCAGAAGATAAAAAGAACTACGCACTTTCAGCTTCTTACACCTTAGATGATCTTTACTTAGCCGCAGTTTATGCAGGATCTGATCAAGATGGCGTAGCAACTTATAAAGGCTATGATTTATTTGCATCTTACGCAATAGATGCAGCTAAAGTTTACGGTGGTTACACATTCCAAGAAGATACTGAAGCAGATGCAGATACTTTTGATGCGATTACGCTAGGTGCTCAATACGCACTTAACAGCAACATGCTTGCTTGGATTGAATATCAAGCAGATATGTTAAAAGGTAATGATGATATTTGGACAGTTGCGATTCAATACAACTTCTAAATAATTTCGCAGGCCTTGTAGGTTAATATTTTAATAACAACCTACAAAATTGCTAAAGAAACTAAATCCGATGGCTTATGCACATCGGATTTTTTTTAGCTATTATAGCAATCCTCATAAATATAAAATATTAAGATCAAAGCGCCAGCGAAGCTACTTCTGCTTTGGCTTCTTGCGTCTGAGTACTTCTGAAAGATATTTTTTCTCCGATAAATGCCACATTACGCCCCCAAAAATCATGCCACCAACAGTCCAAATCGCAGCATGAATAGCGATTGATGCGGGTAATATAACGCCGTTTTCACCGACATTGAAGAGTAAAATCACAATCAAAAACATCGGCAGTCCCCAGCCCAGAATCCCTCGGACAAATATAAATCGCAGGCGGCCTTTCTCTCTTAATTTTTTCCAAGACTCGAAGTGCTTATCTTTCATCTGTTTTCCTTTGGCTAATTATAGCAATCTGTTTAATGTTTAAACTGCACTTACAGAAACAAAGACAGAGCGGTTACTTGAATATAATAAATTTGATTTCTAGGACATTGCTAGCAATATAAGAGAAATCATATTTGACCTATCCAGTGATCATCACATTCTCTAAAACGAGCATGTATATATTGCACCAGTTCATTAGGCAGAGGGCCGGCTTTAATCATCTCAATATTTTTTTGTAAATGCGCCACATTAACACTGCCAACAATAGCGGTATCTACTCCGTAAGTGAATACCGTAAAGCGCAAGGCCAGCTCTAATTCAGACATGCCAAACTCCAAAGCCATTTTTCTGCGGCGCAGCCAATATGCTTCTGCATAGTCACCATGGGGTTGAGTATCAAAGCGCCAAGGCGCATTGGCAATTGGCCGTTTGGCAATCATACCCAGCCCCTGCTGTTTCGCCTCTACTAGTTGATTATGAATAATACGTTGATCACAAAAATTTAAAGAGGCCATAATGCTGTCGAAACGGTTACTGGATAGAGCACATTTTAAATCTTCATTTTCTCCAGAGTAGGCGATGGCTTTAACTTTCCCTTTTCTTTTCGCTTCATCAAGCGCATCGATGACTTGGCCATCTTGCAATACAGAAGCGGGGCAGGAATGTAGATGCACGACATCAATAACATCCGTCTTCATGGTTGTAAGCGCTTGGTCGATACCCGCTATAATACAGTCATAGGTCCAGTCTTGTTTACCTTCAATGCCATAACCTACTTTGGTTGATAATTTAAATTCATCACGTCGATGGCTGATATATTGGCCAATTCGTTGTTCAGATAAACCATATCCTTTAGCTGTATCGATGAAATTGATGCCCATATCCAACACCTGATTGAGAATTCTCTCTGCTTGCTTTTCTGCTAGTCGGCCATCACCCACCGTGCCTGCGCCATAACCAATCGCAGAGACATCAAAACCTGTAATACCAAAATTTCTTTGCTGCATATTGTTTCTCTTTTTACACAAATAATGCTAAAGATTGTAACAGGTTCCTCGATTATGTTAAGCGCACACCTGCTTTAGCGGATCACAACTTATAACATCAACGTGGCTGCAAAAAGGATCAGTAAATACCAATAAGCACGGAATGAGGAGACGTCACGATCATTGAGTCAGCACAGCGGGAAATAATTACAAATATATATTATACAATCTGTCTTTAGTCATAAAATATAACAGCCTCTGTTGTAGAGGCTGTTTCATAAATGCGGCTAATGGCTACAAGCATTTTGCCCTGAGTCAAGCTTGTCTGCATAATAGTCGGCAACTAACTCGCAAGCAGACTTAACAGCACAACCAATAATAACGTCGATCCCTAACTCCTTGAATAACGTCAACGCACCACCACCAATACCCGCGGCAAGCACGACATCTATATGCTGCTCTTTACTAAGCCAATCGGGTATAACGCCCGGCTTATGCTCCGGTGGCGTTAGTTCGTCTTCTTTAATGACCACGCCATTATTATCGGTTTCGACAAGCGCAAAAAAATCACTATGTCCAAAGTGAGTGGTTAACTTTCCATCAATTATTGGTATTGCAAAGCGCATATTACTGCTTCCTTATATGGTTGGTTTTATGGTTTCTTTGGGGTTCTGCATTAAAACTAAATTACCAGGCTCGACACCCGATAG
This sequence comes from Psychromonas antarctica, assembly GCF_022267535.1. Classification (GTDB taxonomy): domain Bacteria; phylum Pseudomonadota; class Gammaproteobacteria; order Enterobacterales; family Psychromonadaceae; genus Psychromonas; species Psychromonas antarctica. The sequence continues at coordinate 20,114 of NZ_JAHNZV010000010.1, read as the reverse complement.
CATGGCCATCGTTGCGCATTTTATGCGTAATAAGAAAAATAATTTTTCTTCCGCAATTGACAATAATGTTTCAAAATTCCCCTGCCCTTTGGCAAGGACCAAATCGGCATCTGCATAAAGTTGCTGAAATTGCGCGCTTGTTTCAGGCAAAATAGTACCTGGATACACAGAGCCACTGGATATCACCTTAACTATTTGTGTTAAACCTGAATCAACTGCATCTACTAACGTCGCATCATTAATAATAGGTTTATGCCTGACTGCCGCGATGATTAGTAAATTTGGATATTTACTTTGCAGACATTTAATTAACAGCTTATCAAAGACAATCTCTCCCGCATTATCACAGATAAACAGCATATTTTTAGCTACCGCGAGCTTAGCTCTCAACGCCTCTATATCGTAACGATGAAATTTAACCTCTTGCAGCTGCTGCATCTCTTTTTCGAGGTCGAGATCTCCATGGCTTTTAGCCCCAAAATCAATAATATTGCCTGCTGCAGATATCTGAATGGCCGTGTCTAATGGCGACGAGCTTATATTTATCTGCTGCTGTAAATCTGCAGCGTAAGCTCGCGCAACTTTATTTGAAAGTTGTTTTACCGATTGGTAAATATCAAAATCAGCATTTTTCAGCTCAATAATTGCATCAGCAACACTGCGAATAATATGCTGTACAACTATCCCAGTTTGCGCAGAGTTATCCAATGCCACTTGTACCTGATTTAAAAGCTCAGTCGTTTCAGAAGCTGAGATCTGCGCATATTTAGCCGCCGTCTTTGTTTGATTAAGTACACAGGCATAACAGGCTTGAGCGATTCCTTTTCTACTCACTTTTATTCTCCCCCGCCTGTAATACTTTCTATTTTTTGCCATATTGCAGTCAGCTCAATTGCCTCTTGACTATTAGGTGCATATTTTACTACTGGTAATCCCGCTATTTGCGCCAAATTAAATAAAGGCGAATAAATTAATTTACCAATAATCTCCGCCGAATAAACAGCAGCTAGTGCTTCTATCTCTGCGCTTAATTTAATATTAAGATCCCATTTATTAATAACAATCAAAGCGGGTATCGAAAAATGTTTACTTAACTGTAAAACACGCTCTAAATCATGCTTACCAGAAAGCGTAGGCTCGGTCACAATCAATGCCAGATCAACCCCTGTAATCGCAGAAATAACTGGGCAGCCAATACCCGGCGGACCGTCAATAATAACCCAACTTGCATTCATTTCGTTGCCACACTGGCGCGCTTCATTACGCACCTGCGTAACCAATTTTCCGGAATTTTCTGCTCCTGCTTTTAATCGTGCATGTATCATGGGCCCATATTCAGTTGTTGAATGATAGCAATCACCACTATGAGAACTTGGAAAATCAATCGCTGATTGTGGGCAAACTTCAACACAAACCTTACAACCTTCACAGCCTATGTGTTTCACGGCATAACTATCTTGCAATTGTTCGATTGCATCAAAGCGACAGAAATCCGCGCAAAGACCACAAGAATCACAAAGGTCGGCATTGATAACCGCCTCATGTCCACTCATAAATTTATGCTGTTCAAGTAAAACAGGATCTAAAATTAAGTGTAAGTCTGCGGCATCGACATCACAATCAGCCATGACTTTATTGCTCGCTAGTACAGCGAAAGAACCAGTAACGGAAGTTTTACCGGTACCACCTTTACCACTAATAATTACAATCTCTTTCATATTTTTGAGCCTATCATTGCTTGGATCTGTTTGAGCATTGCCAATAGATCTAATTTCATTTCAGGCATTACGTCTAATAAAGATCCGCCCCTAGAATAACTTTCAGCAATTTTACGACTCGCAGGGATCTGTAATAGAACAGGAATATTTTCTTGTTGACAGTAATCAGTGACCATATTTTCCGCTTGCTCAGAACGATTAATAACGACTCCAAAATGTCTTTTCATTTCACGTAAAGTCGCCACCGCCAACGAGAGATCATGCAAACCAAATTTTGTCGGCTCAGTCACTAAAATAGTAAAATCTGATTCCGACACTGTCGCGACAAATGGACACGCAGTACCCGGTGGCGCATCAATAATCGTAATCTGATTATCACTTTGCTCTCTATTAACGGCTCGAATAACCGTTGGCGCCAAAGAATATCCGATATTTAATCGGCCTGAGATCAAGGTTTTATCTTGTGCAATCGTTCTTTTCTCTATGCACCCTATTACACATTCTTCTTCACTAATGGCGCCCGTTTCACACACCAAAGCACACCCACCACAAGAATGACAAAGTGCGGGAAAAACCATTGCAGGATCGATATCCATACAAATAATCGCATTAAACTGGCACATTTCAGCGCATTTACCACAGCTATTACAAAGATCTTCATCTACAACGGGAATAAGCACAGTTACAGGTAGTGTTTCATCTAGCTCAACGGGGAAAAAAAGATGACAATTAGGCTCTTCAACATCACAATCAAGCAAAGTTACTTTTCCGGAAATCGCTTGTGTTAATGCGATAGAAAGTGTCGTTTTACCCGTTCCACCTTTGCCAGAAGCGACCGCTATTTTCATCATCAATGTCCCGCAACATCATGTGTCGTAATTTGCTCTAATAATCCATTTTGTAAATTAGCAATAGCCGTACCAATTACATTTTTTTCGGTCACATAAACCGCTATATTTTTAGCATTCAGTACTTGCATCGCTTTAGGTCCACAATGGCCACTGATCAACACATCGGCGCCCGCCGTAACAATATTCTGTGCCGTTTTAATACCTGCACCTTGCATCGCATTAACTTGCTCACTATTATCTAACATTGAAAAGTTTCTTGTGTCCGTATCAAAAAGAAGAAAAGAACTAGCCCGTCCAAAACGTAGTTCAACTTGTGCATCTAAATTATTACCTGCGGTTGAAATTGCTATTTTCATTATGTATGCCTTCAAGTTACAAATTAATTACCTCTAAATAGAGCAACAAGCATGCCAAGGATAATAGTCATAAAATTCAATTAGTTAAAAAACAAGTGGTTGCACAGTCGCTACTCAACACTAAATTTGAATGCATTTCCGCTACCAAATATTGCAACTCGAAACGCTTCAGTATAAAAATAAAACTTGCTCATACCCTTTATAGGAAGTTTACTCAGGGGCCTTTTAAGGTGGCTAAGTGTTATAAACCATCAGCTTATCACTGACAATAAGAACTCTTTTTTACTTATTTCTAATTCATAGGTTTCAAAGTAAGTGATTAAGTAGTTTAATAATCAACAGTTATAAGAACAAAAACACCTAAGGATTCACCATGAAAAGATTATTAATTACTGGCTTAAATGGCACCGTTGCCCCCGTCGTCGCCAATCTATTTAAAAATAAAGGATGGGATATTATTGCTTGGGATAGATCTCTCGCAGATCCAGAAAACACGACACAAAGCGCAGCCTTTTTTGATCAATATTCTCCTGATGCCGTATGCCATCTAGCGATGGGGAGCGAATCATGGGCAGGTTGGTTGGCTGAAAAAACAAAACAGAAAAGTATCCCTTATTTGTTTACCAGTACCGCCATGGTTTTTGCCAATAAACCTAATGGTCCCTTTACAATCGACAGGGACAGGACTGCGAATGAGCAGTACGGACAATATAAAATCCGTTGTGAAGATAGAATATGGCAACATAATCCCGATGCAATGATTGCTCGCTTAGGTTGGCAAATTGGTGAAACAGCGGGTGGAAATAATATGTTAGAACACTGCCATCAGCAAATGCAGCAAAATAATGCTATTGAGGCGAGCACTCGATGGTTTCCGGCTTGCTCTTTGATTCGTGTCACAGCACAAATCATTTATCAGTTAATTGAACGTAATGAGCCTGGTTTGTACCATATTGACAGTAATACGGAAGAAAAATTAAGCTTCTATGAGCTACTTCAAAAATTAAATCAACACCACAATGCACAATGGTTAATCAATAGCAGCGAAGCTTTTGAGTACGATCAGAGGCTGTTAGATAATCGCATAAAGGTCCCCTCTATCAGTGCAAGTCTGGAATGTTAACGGAGGTCTTGAATAAAATTAACCAATAATTGAGTTGTCTGTAATGTTTAATAAACAAAGATATAAACTGCTGGTTGCTACTATCTCTTTAATAATAGTATTTCCGGTGAATGCACAACAGATAAGCTTTACCGACTCATGGACGCTGCTGCAAAAAAAGAACAATTCGATCGCAGCCGAACGGGCAAATGTTGAACGCTATCAGCAATTACAAAAAGCCAGTGAGTCTTTAAACTATCCTTCCGTGACTCTGGGTGCAAATTACACTCGCTTAGATGATGATATCACCCTCTCTGGCGATCAATTAAGTGAGCATTTAGATACATCAGGCTTATCCGTTGAAGGCGGGGAAACGTTAATGGGATTACTGCCTGTCAGGTCGACAATGGCAGAAAAAGATATGTTTAATTCTTCTATCCGAGCAATATGGCCTATTTATACTGGCGGAAGAATTAGCGCGGCACAATCCTATGCATCTGGCAAAGCAGATGAGGCCATTGCGCGGCTAAAAATGGAAACGCAAGTGCGTTATCAAGATCTCAGCAAATATTACTTTAGTGTGGTGCTGGCGAAACAGGTACTAAGGACTCGTCAATCCGTTGAAAAAGGACTGACCCAGCATCGCGATTTTGCCCTAAAGTTAGAGCAGCAAGGGCAGATAGCTAAAGTGGAACGTCTGCAAGCCCAAGCATCACTGGCGAAAGCCGTCGTTGATAGAAAAAAATCGCAAAGAGATGTCGATATCGCCACTTCCGCATTAACAGAAATTCTCAACCAAAAAGATAAAGTCATTCCACAAAGCACTCTCTTTATTAATCGTTCCCTTCCCTCACTTGCAGCCTTTACCGAACAAACATTGGCGACTTATCCCGGTCTCGATATTTTAAATGCAAAAGATAAGCAGGCGGAAAGTTCAGTAAAAGCAGAAAAAGGAAAGTATTATCCTGAAGTATATCTTTATGGCGATTACGTACTTTATGAAGATGATTCATTAACAAGCGAAGTCACACCGGATTGGTTTATTGGGGTTGGTATCAGCGTGCCTCTTTTTGAAAATACCGGCCGTTCTCATACCATTCAGGCGGCGCATAGCGCTGTTCTGCAAGTACGTCATTTACGTCAACAGGCGAAACAAGATCTTACCGTGCTAGTTGAAAAAATATATTTTGGTGCACAACAGGCAATTGAAGAAGTTCAAGGCCTCGATTCAAGCCTAGCGTTAGCCGTGGAAAACTTAAAATTACGTAAAAAAGCCTTTAATCAGGGGCTGTCAACCTCTCTGGATGTAATAGATGCGGAGCTTTATTTAGCAAGCATTAAAACGCAACAACAAGTAGCCAGTTTTAATTATATTATTGCGTTAACTAAATTACTTGCCCTAAGCAGTGACATGTCTGCATTTACTCAATATGAGTCAAGCTCCTTTCAACCCGGTAAGTCTGAGGATAAATGATGAAACACCTTAAAGCTCTACTCTTTATTTTAATTGCAGCCGCGCTGGTTGGCTGGGTTGGTTACAGCTTTTATCAGGCTTACCAACCAAAACCGATGCGTCTGCAAGGACAAATTGAAGCACAGCAGTACAGCATTTCTTCTAAAGTCGCGGGCAGAATTGAACAGGTAATGGTCGAAAAAGGCGATATTGTTCAAAAAGGCGATCCCATTTTCACTCTCTATAGCCCAGAAATTGACGCCAAACTTGAACAAGCGATTGCGAACAAAGAAGCTGCAGGTGCAATGAATAGGCAGGCTAAAAATGGTGCGCGAACACAACAAATTAACGCGGCGAAAGACCAATGGAACAAAGCAAAAGCAGCCGCAAATTTAATGGAAAAAACTTATCAACGAGTCAATAACCTATACCAAGATGGTGTTGTATCGGAACAAAAACGCGACGAAGCACAGACCCAGTGGCAAGCGGCTAAATATACACAAAGCGCAGCTTTTCAAATGTACACAATGGCCAAAGAAGGCGCTCGCACTGAAACCAAGCGTGCAGCGGCAGAAAAAGTGCGCATGGCTGAAGGCGCGGTTGCTGAGGTCAAGGCCTATGCAAAAGATACTAAAATAACAAGCGGGTTTAATGGTGAAGTTTCTCAGGTGCTGTTACATGACGGTGAACTTGCACCGCAAGGCTTTCCGGTTGTGACAGTGATTGATATGCAGGATGCCTGGGCTATTTTTAATGTAAGAGAAGATCTGCTTGAGCATTTTCCCAAAGGCAAAAAGTTTAGCGCCTATCTGCCCGCCCTTGATAAACAGATTGAGTTTGAAGTTACTTACATATCAGTGATGGGGAATTTTGCTACCTGGCGCTCGACGGATGCCTCGAAAGGGTTCGATCTAAGAACATTTGAAGTAGAAGCCAGACCGGTAAACCTCTCCGATAAGTTACGAGTCGGTATGAGCGTGGCAATTGAGCTATAACTGATGACTGACTTTAAAATTTCTCAGTGGCATCTGCTCAACAATGACAAATGGCTATTGTCGAGTCTTACCTGGATCCCGATATTGCTCGCACTGTCGATCTGGTGGATTTTTTCACAAGCAATAGTCCGAGACTTGCCAGTTGGTGTGGTCGATCTGCAGCGCAGTGTTTTATCAAGGCAGTTGGTTCGAGAATTTGATGCAACCTCTGCGTTGAAGGTTGATCATACTTTCAGTGATATTTCAGCTGCAAAAAATGCCTTTATCGGTAATAAGATATATGCCTATATGATCATTCCTAAAAACTTTGACCGAGACATCTATATTGGCAAGCCACCCAAGGTAAGCGTTTTTTATAACAGCCAGTTTATTCTGGTGGGTAAACTGATCAACAGTGCGGCGCAACAGGCTCACGGCGCTTTCAATGCTCAGGTTGGTGCAATCAAACAGCTGACAAAAGGTAACAGCACGGCATTAAACGCATTCGCAAAAACAGTGCCTATTCGCAGTCAGATAATACCGCTGTTTAATAAAAATTCCAACTATGCCCAGTTTCTCGTTTCCGCAATCGTACCAGCCCTGTGGCAAATCGTGATTGTGGTCTCTACCATACTGTTTTTAGCTGCCAATTATCGTGTTTACGGCCTGAAAAAAATGGTGGGAGAAAAACCGCTAAAGAATTTACTGGTAATGGGGGGATTCTACCTACCCATTTTCCTCACTCAGGGTGTTGCTTTTCTAATCTTCTTTTATACCTGCCTTGGCTGGCCGATGGAAGGAAGCTTGTTGCCACTGATTTTTGCCCAGTTAGTGACGGTAATTGCCTGTATGATTATAGGCAATTTCTTTTTCTTTTTAACACTCGATCCCGCCAGAGCCATGAGTTTTGCCGCCGGATTTACCGCTCCCAGCTTTGCTTTTATGGGGGTCACCTTCCCGGTTATCAATATGAACAGACTTGCTGAAATGTGGCGCGGATTACTGCCGATAAGCCATTATATCGAAGCGCAAATCAGTCAGGTCAGTTATGGCGCGACAGCGTGGGTGACAATTTACCGCTTTACGCCGCCTATGTTGGGATACTTAATTCCTTTGCTTTTAATCTTATTACTCATTAAAAAGCACCTTAAAAAATTGGAAGTGAATCATGAAAGCATTTGAGTTAGTAAAAAAAGAACTTAAAGCTATCTTTACAAATCCGGTTATCACCTTGACCATATTTGGCGGCGTGATCTTCTATTCATTTTTATACCCTTTGCCTTACGCTGAGCAGATTCCCAGAGAGCAGGAGATAACCGTTGTCAATCTGGACGGCAGTCTGACCAGCCATCAACTTGAACGTATGGTTGATGCGACGCCGCAAGTAAAAATAGTCAAACGGGCGCATTCTATCCGTGAAGCAAAAGCGCAGTTTCTGCAAGGAGATGTGCGTGGAATTTTACTGATACCTAAGCACTTCTATCGCGATCTGTTGTTAGATAAAAGCCCGACACTTTCCTATTCCGGAGATGCATCTTATTTTCTGGTTTACGGCACGATCGCTGAAGGTCTGGCCAAGGCCAGTGGCACATTAGCCGCGAAAGTAAAAGTCACCAAGCTGCTGATGGACGGTATACCGCTAGATTTAGCAAAAGAGCAATATTCTCAAGTTAAGCTGAATATGAAACCCACTTTTAACCCCACGCTCGGTTATGTTAGCTATGTGGTGCCTGCGGTCTTCGTGCTTATCCTGCAGCAGACGCTTATTATGGGCGCAGGTCTATTAGGTTGTACGGAAAAATTAATTGATGGCTATTGGAACAAGCATTCCGCATTAACGATAATAACGATCAGAAGTTTAGTTTTTGTCGCGATTTATTACCTGATGGCAAGCTACTACTTTGGCTTTAGTTTCGATTTTTATGGTATTAACAAGCTTGCTTCACCGCTAATTATATTGGCTTTACTCGCCCCCTTGCTGCTTTGTAGTACTTTTATCGGTATTTTTCTAGGGGCGCTACTACCAAGAAGAGAGCTAGTTACCTTTGTTGTTCTAATCAGCTCGATGCCGCTTATCTTTAGCGCCGGTTTTATCTGGCCGCTTGAAAGTCTACCACTACCGATGATCTGGCTGAGCAATCTGTTTCCTTGCACGCCTGCGATTCAAGGTTTTTTAGCCGTCAATCAAATGGGCGCTGATTTTTCACAAATAATGCCTCAATGGCAACTGCTTTGGCTGCAGGTGTTTGTCTGGGGTACGTTGGCTTATGTTACTTATAGACGAGCTCAACGGATCCCGATAAGGTTTCAAGAAACACATACAAACTGATTCGATTTAACCATTTAAAACCAGTTTAACTGCTTCAGATACCTTAATACATGCATCAACGACTGTTGCGTCAAAGCCCGTTCCACGCTTAGATTTAATTTCATCCATAGCGACTTGTAGGCCTAAAGCGGCACGATATGGACGGTGAGAGCCTATCGCTTCAACAACATCGGCCACGGCAACAATACGAGCTTCAATGCATATCTCACTACCTTTTAAACCTTGAGGGTATCCTGAACCATCCACACGCTCGTGATGTTGATGCGCAATATCGGCAATCGGCCAAGGGAAATCAACCGTTTTCATAATATTGTAGCCTACTTGAGCGTGCTCTTTGATAAGTTCATATTCAAGTTCTGTTAGCTTGGTTGGCTTACTCAAAATTTCAGCCGGTATATTAATTTTCCCAATATCATGAATCATTGCCCCCCAACGAATGCCATCAATTTGCATTGGTTGTAAACCCATTTCAGTCGCGATAAGCACTGCTATATTGGCGACACGGACTTGGTGCCCAGCGGTGTAAGGATCGCGAGCTTCTACCACCATTGCGATAGATTGAATCGCCCCCTCAAAACTTTTTTTGAGAATTTTTTCTTCACGTTCGCGCTCACTAAGCAACCTTGATTGTTTAATCGCACTGAGACTCGACACTGAAATAATATCGGTAAGTTTGGTATAGAAATGCATTCCATTAGCTACCTCATCGCGGGTAAATCGAGGTACCCTATCGAGTGCGGCAAGATACGCTTGTTCATCAAAGCCATAAGTCTTTGCTTGCTTTCGAAATAGCTCAACATCCGGGACTTTATCTTTATAAAAGAACTGGCCAATGAAAACATTACCGATATGCTTGCCTCCTATAACGATAGGTGTGACCATTTCCCACATGTTGTTTTTGCAGTTGTATTCCTTAAATGCCCCATGCGCCACACCATGTGTAAGAAGCGTATCACTTTCAATACATTTTTTTCGCGTCTCCGGATGACAACGATGAAATTGAGTACAAATATCTTGCCACCCCACCGCGACTAAAATATTGCCGTGGAGATCCAATATCGCACCTAACATGCCGGTAAGATTATAAAAATCATCCATCAGAGATTGAAGCGCTTGCGCATCTATGATGTCGGATAGCTCTAATGCATCGATTTTAGCATCGGGCTCTAATATCACTTTTAGCTTATTACGGATGGTAGCTTCACTTTGCCGTAAAGTCTGTTGTGCATTTTTTCGGTCCGTAATGTCTTGGATAAAACCAGATATTTTTTGCGCTTTGCCATCGCTATCAGCTATCACTTTTCCTCGACACTCTATCCAACGTTCTTCACCATCACTGGGTCGAGTGATTCGATATTCGACATGGTGCTCATGGCCACTAGAAAAGCATGCTTTAACTGATGCCGAAAAAGTTGGAAAATCCCCCTTATTCATCACCTCACATAATGTTTCTGGGCCCGCTTTAGATTCTTGAACGAGTCCAAACAAAGCATACATTTGCTCCGACCAGATCCCTGTTTTCTGATCAGCTAGCAGCTCCCAATAACCTATTTTCGCATAAATTTGTGCCTCTTTTAGCCTCGACTCACTTTCTTTAAGTTGCGCCAAAGATTCTTTATAACTGGTAACATCTCTGGCAATACCTAATATGCCGATTAAGTTGCCCTTATTATCAGTCATCGGTGTTTTGATCGTTTCGACCAACTCGATGTGGCCGTCATCAGCAAAAGTAAGTAATTCTTCATTCACAGTCGCTTCACCCGCGATTAATGCTTTTTTATCATTTTCTTGGAAAAAATCAGCAAGCTCTTTGTCTATAAAATCATGATCCGTCTTACCCACAATCTCATTTTCTTGAGCGCCATACATTCGTTCGAATTTAGAGTTGCAGGTAAGATAAACACCTTTTACATCTTTTAACCAAATCATATCGGGCACGGTATTTAACAATGTTTTTATCAATGCCTGACTTGATTGTAACTCTGTGAGTAACGTGTATTCTTCGCTGACATCGCGGAAGACCAACACAACACCACTGATCTCACCAGCAGGATTACGAATAGGCGAACCGGAGTCTGCTATTTGGTATTCAGAGCCATCTCTAGCAATAAGCATAGTGTGATTGGCAAGCCCGACGATTAAGCCTGTTTCGAGTACTTTTTTTACCTGATTATTGACCGGTTCGAGTGTATGAGCATGAACAATATTAAAAACCTTAGCTAAAGGTGCTCCTATCGCTTGCACAGATGTCCAGCCAGTCAGTTTTATAGCCACTGGGTTTATGTAAGTAACGACACCCTCTGTATCTGTCACAATGACGGCATCACCGATAGAATTTAGGGTGATCCGCAGGTTTTCTTCTTGTTTATGTAAGGCCCGTATATTTTTGTTTATGTTAGCGTTATAGCGAAGCAATAAACCTGCAATGACGATGCCTAACATAAGGATAAAGCCCATTAGCAATTGTTCCATGAAGTTAAACGTTTGCAGATCGTTAATGATGACTTTCTGTAAGGTGGTTTCAACGTCATCCGCAGCAAGGATAAACTCTAAAAATGCTTGGTCAAATCGCTGATCGAGTGCAGAACCAATGCCTGATGTTGATTGCGCATTCCATCGTTGTTGAGCAATTTGGCGGAAGTAATGCAGACCACGTATCGTTTCTTCAATTTTGAGCCGTAAATGGGGAGAGTTTAGGGCTAAAAAAGTGCCTTCCTGATTCTCACCTCCATCAAGCATCGCATGAGCATACCATTCTGACTGATCAAGATGAGCCCATATTTCCTCGATATCAAGTGTTCGATCACCACTAATAGCCTCTTCAAACCATAGATGTGCAGTAGTCGCTTCAAGCTTAACTTCCATAGCCGCGTCAACCAAAGGAGAGTAGCGTTTTGCTATCTCGCGTCCGGTGTGAAATGAATAGTAAACGATCGCCATTATAAGCAACGTTACAGGAATAGAAAAAAAGAGTATTTTACGAGAACCAACTTCCATTATGTGTACCCATACTTAATATAAAGAATCAAATTTTTTTGCTAGGGGAAGGGGCTTTTTTATATCAACCTGACAGCCACACTATTTATCATAGGTAGTAGCGTAAATTATACAAGTAGATTAGCGCTATGACCTATATCGCAGCTAAGTATAGATGCTAGACATAAAATCGAAGTCTAGTGATTTACATTGAGGCCTTATAACGACACAGATGAGTGCAATTTGGCTTCCCCTAATGGGAATATATTAGCTGCTAAGCATTGGCGGGAGGGACAAGTCATTATTTCTCAATTAAATTTTGCAAAATCAGATCCAATCGTCATTTATTGCCATTTTCTTACCCGTTTATGAACCTTATTGCCCCTGTCATCGTAGTACCTATAAAATCAAAATAAAGGTACTCCAATGGATAAAGAAGTCCTATTACGTTTGGGGGAGGGTATTATGCCTGAAGCCCCAACGGTGCAATTAAATAATGGTAAATATTGTATCCCGCAACATTACCTCACCTATCAACACACTTTGCAAAGTGTTGAAGCTCTTATTTGCGATATTGAATATGATCCGCGTTACGTCGTATTTGCCGCTCAAGGGGTAACAGGGCTTTATATACAAGTTGGTGTCGTTGGCCATGATAATTACCAAAAGCTGCCATTAGCAGGCGGATTGAAGCTATTATTCGGGCGTAAATGGCGCATTGAGCCAGAGTTGCCGACTTCAGAAATTATACAAAGTGTGTTTTTAGCTATTAAAAAATCGCGTGAGCATGAAATACGAGAGCTTTTCAAATTGACTCTCAGTAATAGCATCACCACCCCCTTTAATACTCACATTGATCTACCTTTAATGGCCGAACAATATGAAAAACAACAACATCAAAGAGTTCAGCCGGTGCACATCAAAGCAGAGATGCAAATTGCGAATGTGCTGGGTGCTATTTGTTATGATCACAGCACATTAACGCTACATCAAATTGAGCGGCGAAATAATGGATTATGGTTGCTTGATATTGAAGTACACAAAACAAAACGCAGCACATTACCTGAAACAACAGATCAAATTATTTACTTACAAGTTGATAATTTATCGCTAAATACATTAAGCCGAGCATTAATGGATAAACTTGTTGATCTTAGTAATTCCCATGTGGATAAGCATTTCAGTTATCGAGGATTTCATCGTTTTGATCCAGCGATTGATATCGCTGACATTGCCGATTTATCGCAACAGAGTCGTAAACATGAGTTAACTGAGCACTTTTCTTTTCAATTTATCAAAACAAATCAGGAAGTTGATCAGAAGCGTATTCCACCCGTTCGCCCAGGAAAGTTGGCTCAGAAACATCAATCGATCATTAAGCAATTTCAACTTATTGATCTCTAATGGTTTTAAGAATCCTTAGGAGTAACTTAAAGTAATACGCAGTATTGCTCACCTTGGTAATCTAAAAAATCCTGCATGCGGGGGATTCATTACTATTGGGCATATTCTCCCCCCATTCTTATGTAGGCAGATAAATTCTGTACGATTAAGCTCTTTTAATAAAAGGGGCCTAATGGCGGGGATTGAATCCGCCACAACCGTAATCACAATCCTGTTGGCGGAGTTAGTTTTAGTTGGATTTACAGGTTATAAACACTTCACTTCATTATATTCTTTATTCGCTAATGCTTGTTTTATTTTTTGAGATAATGCACTTCTATCATTTTTATTTAAAATACAAGCATCTGAGCAATAGACACTTTTATCTTCGAGTATGAGCCAACTTTCCATGACGAGGTCTAATTGATTCGACTACCCCAGTGAAGACATAATTAACCTCAATTCTGGATAAGCAAACTGATACTACCTCCTATTTTCGCGTATTTCTGTGTTAAATCATATCCCAATAATCAAGTTAGATAGCTACTCCATCCCCATGCAATTTGCATAATATGTTACCGTTGCAGGCCAATCACTGAAAACACCGATAACACCCACTTGTTTTGCGAGTACATCCAAAACCTTCATGGTATCACCATCACTTTTAATGGCATCAGTGACACTTTGATAATACCAACCACCACCTTGTGCCAAGGGCCCAGAACGTTCAAGTGACCAAGTTATGATATTTAACCCAGCCTGTTTCGCATACAAAGCATAAGCTGACGGAACTATTTCGCCTTTCTCATCTAACGTAAGTAATGCATAGATTGGTGGTGCAATAATGTTTACTCCTGCATCAGCAAGTGACTTCATATTTTTTAATGATGCGTTGAAATCGTTATCTTCATACATTCGCGCATCAAGAAAGACGGCTTGCTTTGCAAATTGAGGATTATTTTTGATCCAGTACTTTATATCTTCAAGATTAAAAGACTGTAAATAACTATCCGATGCACTAATCCCAGCCTCTTTTAATTCATCGATTAGTTTTTTTGCATACATTTCCTGAGTGAAACCATTATATGGCATCTCTACGGCAGCTGATTTTAGCTCTGGAGTCACTTTTATACCATGCGCTTTAAACAACGCCGCACTTTCAGCATGTGTCATCAAAGTACCACGAGTAGCATAAAGATCAGTTCTCCAACTGGTGTACCTCGCATATACTCATCTACCGTTGTTGCCATTGGATTTGAACCATCCATTTTTCCTTTTAATGTTTTAAATTCACTTAAAGTAAAATCAGACGTCCGACATTCAGCTTGTGCTTTTATACCATTAGCGGGATCTGCGGGGATAAAAGGGGTTGTGCATTTTGCGGCTAATTTAGGATGAGCTAACACATCTGTTGTGGTATGAAGATCACTTTGTGAGTGACGGCAAACTAACTGTTTGTCTTTGGTGAATGTGACATCACATTCAACAATACCTGCTCCACTCCTAATGGCTGCCAAATAAGATTCTTTAGTGTGTTCGGGAAATTGCATTGGCGCACCACGATGCGCAATAGAAAAATCACTTCTTTCAAATGTACCTTCACTACATTGTGATAATTTAGCCTTCAAAGGACCTTCATCCATTTCATCAACTAAAAACAACGGTCGAACACCAATAAATACTGGCTCACTAGCCCATGTAGAAAATGTACTTAACCCTAACGCTAACATAATAAATGACGTGGTTATTTTTTTCATTTAATCTTCCTTGTTTTAATTCTTTTTTGACACAAAAGTTCAAGTCACAATCTGCATAAGCAACCGCTTATGCAGATGTATTTAAATTAATTACTGACCTGATTTAACCGTTTTAATGAGCAACTGACCGATGTCAGTATGGTGAGAAAGTGACGAAAAGGGTGACGTCGCTTGATCGGGCCCATAAGCTATAACAGCAACAGGTGTCGCCGTATGTGTTCCTGTTCCCCAGACAACATTTTGCTCTTCACTCATTGCTCTTCCGATTAAGTCATTTCGAATCTCTTCACCGTAAACATAGAAAGCTTCAAAGTCATCAACTTTTGGGAATGTTTCTGCTTCCAGATACTTATTGTGAGCATCATGGAAAGTATTTGTTTCTCTTTCTAAAATCCTCTTCGCCTGAGCTAATGTAATTTTAAAATCACTATTTGCATTAACGATTTTTAGTAAAGACTCAGGCTTTAGGTCAGATTTATCATATGCCGCCATCATATTCCCTAAGCTCATTTTTTGATTGTAGAGTTTGTCTAAGATTACTAAGTCACCAAAGTTAAAGTTCGGTTTATAATCTCGATTTTTAAACGCAGTACCTGAACGTTTTTCCGCTTTTGGTGGATTTGCGCGAGAATAACTAAAGCCAAAACCACCTGTTTCATGATCGGCGGTGATAACCACTAACGTATCTTGACGATCTTTGACCCACTCATAGACATATTCTATTGTTTCATCAAATTTAAGCATTTCATGTAACATCGTCCCGGCATCATTACTATGACCCGCCCAATCAATCTGACCACCTTCAATCATTAAAAAGAAACCATCAGGATCTTTAGATAATGTATCAAGTGCCTTTATCGTCATCTCTTTCAAACTTGGCTGAGTACGTTGAGCAGAGTCTTTGCTATTGCTGTAGGTAATGCCGTCATTCATACCCGAATAGGCAAATAAGCCCAGAATTTTGTCACCTTTTGCATTAGCCAGCATTTTACGTGTATGAACGACGCTATAACCTGCATCTTTTGCTTCAGTTAGCAGGTTCTTTTCATCTTTACGTTTAGACTTGATCTTAATATCACCACCTGTTTGCTTAACAAGTTGTTGATATAGTTTCCCTTTTTTGTCATTTGCCGACATTGGGATAAAGTAACGTAACCCTCCCGAAAGCATGACATCTACACCAGTGGCTAACATTTCTTCAGCGATTTCATTTTCTAATGAACGATGTGGCTGATGAGAAGCAAATGCGGCGGGTGTTGCGTGAGTTAAGCGAGTATCAGAGACTAATCCCGTTGCTTTGCCGAGCCTTTTAGCTATTTCTAAAACACTTTCAACATAATTACCATCCATATCGATGCCAACGGATTCTGATGGTGCGTCTACTCCTGAAGCCAAGTGAGCCGCAGAACATGCAGAGTCAACAACCAACTTATCAGCAGGGTTATGCAATGACATGCCTAATACGCCATTATCAATGATTTTTTTCATTGCCGTCTCGCGACCATTATAAATAGAATGTGGTGCTTGACGGGCATACTGTTCCAATAACCCCATTTGTCCTGGGCCCATACCATCACCGATCATCAAAATAACATTTTTAACGTGCGAGTCTGCAAGAGTTGAATAACTTGCAAGTACTAAAGAAACTGCCAAAAATGTCTTAGTCGCTAGTTTAAAATTTCTCATAGGTTTTCCCTTCTTGGAATAGTGGTTAACAATTGAAGAGACTATAAAGAAAGTATATGACGTTTAGGTGACTGCTAGGCTAATTTCACGGACAGAGCCACTATCAATGGGTAAAAAATGGTTAAAAGAATCCCAAATCTTTTTCGCTATTTACTCTTGCAAAGGTTATCGCCGTAAAGCCCCGAATTATCATGTAGTTAAACACGATAAAATAGGCCTCCGGCACAGATCCGTACGTGCGCTACAGAAAAACAAGAGGGTCAGTAAAAACAAGAGGGTCAGGTCTTTCATTTTGCATTTCATGACTATGTTTTTTTATTAGCCGATATTATACGACTTACTAATGAATAATGTATTTCGAAATGAAAGCCGATTTCTTTCATTGTATATCCACCAGATTGGTAAGCTTTAATAATCACTTCATTACGCGTATTAGATTGCTCTTGATAAGTTTTTAATGGCAAGGGTGACAAAGAACGCTGTTTAAACGGGATTTCAGATACATCACCTTCGTGCAATTCTTTTAATAATTGATACTTTTCAACAAAGGTATCATCACCTAAATATATTTGATGCTGTAAATCATCCCAAATGGTTTTATTTACCCCCTCTTCGACAAAGTGGATGTATTCTGCAATCGCTACTGACCGTTTTTTACCAAAATAATTCAACAACGCATCTGTTGCTAACCAGTTCGGTGAAGACTGCTTTCCAACCATGCACTGCCAACTACTCCACAGCCATTCATCAGGGGTATTAACCATTTTCGCGCGCACTGGGTTTAAAATAATATAACGACAGAGTTCTAATAAATAAGCATCTTTATCAACTAAAATAGCTTTGTAGCGCCCTTGAAAAAGATGCCCTACTCGACTGTACTTTCTATTGATTGATTGCGTAAAAACACCGTTTAACTGACGCATACCTTTACTCAAATTGGCATCGGGAGTTTCAACAAGTAGGTGGTAGTGATTATCCATTAAACAATAAGCATGAATCACCCAGTTATAACGTGAACAAACAGTATTTAATAAATTCAAGAATATCTCGAAATCATTCTCTTCAAGGTAAATAGCTTTTCTTTCATTACCACGCGATGTGACATGATAAAGCGCACCTGAAAATTCGATACGTAAAGGACGACTCATAAATACACCTATAAATTAACAGTCAACATCACAAACATAGGTTAAATAACAAACAAATGCAAAATGAAAGACCTGCCCCCCCCCTTGTGACCCCCCTTGCTTGTTCCACTCTAAGTACAAAAAAACGCCCTAGGGAATTTAACTCTAGACAAAAAAGGCCACCATTTCAGGTAGCCTCAGTAGTTGTGCGTAAACGGGTGTTATGGTAAATACAAAAAACTCCTTAGATATGGTTTGTAAGCAACTTTAATATTGCGCTCCTATCTACTTCCGCATTACGACTTTTTTCCTTTTCAGACAGTAGATTAATAAAATCAACTGGAGACAATTCAAATTTATTATCTTTTTTACTAACATCAGCACCTTTGGCAAGCAAGTATTCCACTAAATTTTGGTCATTAATCATAACGGCCGCTAGAAGAGGGGAAAGACCATCAATATGATTAACAAAATCAATAGAAGCACCATTGTTAATAAATAAATCAAGATATTGGTATCGAAGGTTTTCATCTCGTAGATTAAACAAAAAAGCTATACCTATACCTTCTTCTAGACTACGAACATCTGACTTTGTTACGCGATAATTCACTAAATATAAGTTACAAAAACCTGTAGGTATTTTGTAAGCATCATCACTCGTGGCACAAATAATAACATCTTCAATATGACTTTTATCTAATACATATAAAACAGTACCAAAATACAAACACACACACACAACTATGGAAGTTATTACATAAGCAATTTTTTTCACTATTAGGCCCATACTTTTTTGTTATTTGAAAATGGGTGCAAAGCTAAAACCCCAAAATTATTATCATTCAGCTTTGCCACTCCATTTGCATGACTCTGTAATTTATGGACAAAGTTATATTCAATAGAATCACAAACTCTGTCATAGATTTGAATTTTGGTTAGGTCTTTTACTGTTGCGTGTTTAAACCAGTGTTTCATAGCTTTTTTGCCAAACTTAATTAATATCTTTTTTATACCTGCTCGAGGATTTGATAATAATGCGTTAAGTAACGAATCAACGAAACCAAGACCATACGATTGATCCACAGCAGTTAATAATAACCCTTGAGCAAATTCTCTAAGAGCATCGTTAACCGCAATACGATCTATTAATGAGTGATTTCTTTTAAAGATAAATTTAAGAATTAATACCGTTTCTTCCTCATTAAAAAGAAGTTCATCTAAATTAAATTTTTTCAATTGAACCCTTAATAGGGCTTTTTCTCTAGCGCTTTTAGTCACAATACACCCCTTTACTTAATAAAATAAAACAAATGGCATTTATATCACAATTAAGTAAATATAGCTATGTAAGCTTCAAACCTTATGCAGGAAATGCCTGTTATGTTAAGTAGTGATTTTTTCTTATGCAAATAACCACTTCATTATCAAATCAACACAAACCTCTTAAAAGCAATGCTCAATTATTCGATATCAACCTCGAAATAGCAGGTTAAAAAAGTTGTATTAAAGACGTTTTTGGGGACATAAAAAACGCTTTTCCCATTTAGCTACTTTTTCGAGCCCAAGCGGCTAAATATACCTGAATTACCCTCAAACATTTATGAGTCACTTTCTAGCTCGCCTGGGCCGTTTTCGAGTTAGCTTTCTAGGTCGTATAGGGGCACAAAGCCTTAGAAAATTTTATGCTGCTTATCTGTAACCTACTCTATTTCGGCTTAATAATGGCAAAAAGCGAGACTTGATCCCGTTGTTTGTTTCTCTAGTGCAAAGGATTGTTTATGGTAAAATAAATCTCTTACTAGGAGATTTTATAGCTGATCTAACCAAAAGAGATAAAAATATTTTAGAGAAGCACCTGCAAATGGAGGGTGGGCATCTGCTTAACTTTACACACAGAACGCTTGGTGACTTTTTTGAAGACTTTGATATTGATATCTATAACGAAGCTTATGTCCGGGGATTAAGCTCTGGCGCTAAAGCAAACAAAATGCGTGGCTTTTGGACTATAAGTGATAATGAAACAGTTGGCAGAGTGCTACTCGGTTTGATTGGGATATATGACGAAGACAGAGGGGAGGGTGTAAAACAAACTGTGTAAATGCCCGTTAGATATGGGGAGCTAGTTGCTCCTCAAATTCGATTATAAAGCGATTTAAGGCGGGTTTCCAATTCCTTATTGGCATAGTCCACTTTTTAGACGCGGCTTGAATGGCTAAATACACCACTTTGAACGCTGCGTCATCGCTCGGAAATACCTTTCTCGTTTTAACTGATTTTCTAATCACACTATTTAATGATTCAATCGCATTCGTCGTATAAATCACCTTACGGATATCTGCGGGGTAATCGAACAGCGTATTCAAGTTCTCCCAGTTAGCATGCCATGAACGACCGATTTGAGG
>NZ_JAHNZV010000001.1 GCF_022267535.1 Psychromonas antarctica | reverse complement strand
CTGCTCAAATGCAGTAATAACGCTACTAAGTTGCTCTGGATTTGACATAATTAAGTCCTGATGGATGAGTTACCCGTATTAAATCAGAACAAAAAATGGAAGTTGAGCTACGCTGCCGTAAGCTCACCATAAGTTGTTGGATAATAGCAATATCAATGCTGTGAGATCTTAAATGCGTATTAAACCAATGCCTTAAACTGTACAAAACAATATCACTACCATACTCATTAGTATCTTCAAAACCTAAGTCTCGTTTAATGATTTGATAAAATCTTGTTAGACTCTTACTTGTTGTATCAGGGAATAACCGCTCTTTACAACCTTTTACATATTCCAAGAACCCAAAACTCATGAGGTCAGCATGCAAAGGGACTTGCCTAATAGCAGATTCAGTTTTCAATGCTCTATTGCCTTTATTATCAACCATTATATAGTGAATACCTTTACTCTTTTTTATACAACTTTTGCTAAGTTGCATTACTTCCGTATTTCTCATACCCGTATAAGCCATTAACAACACCCCCCACTTTTTATAAGCTTCTGTCTCAGGTTGCGATAAACAATATTTAATCATTTCATCACGTTGGTCATCAGAGAAAGCCCCTCTTTTCGCAGATTTTCCAATTTCAAAGAACATATTTTCAGTAGGTGACGTTACAACAACCCTCTTAAACATTATAAATTTAAATAGACTTTGCAATAGTTTTTTATACTCTCGTAGCGTCTTAGGCTTAATAATATTATCCGCCTCTGTTTCTCCATCGCGTGCAATTTCTACCCTCTCACATATAGACATATTATTATAAGGTTTTTTGTTGCCTACTGGCATATCCCTCAACACTGTAAAAGCTTCATCAAGTATACGCCCGTTAATATCTGTAACAGGTATGTCCTCTATTACAGCGACAAGAGCCTCAAAAAGTCGTGTATTATTTTTCTCTACTTTTCCAGACCAAGGATTCTCTTTGTGAGATCTTTTCATTTCAATAAACCTATCAATCCACTCAGATAAAAGGTTTACATTTACAGGCTCTTCTTTCTTTACAGGTATCATATTTTGATTTGTACAGGGGTTACTTTCGTTTAACTTATCAGAATATTGTTGTAACCTACTAAGTGTAGTTTCAGCCTCTTCATACTCAAACACCCCAATCTCTTTATACGCCTTTCTAGCATGGTGATATACATATTCCAAAGCCCTTTTAGCATTAGAATAAAAAGGGTCATATTCTTCAATACCAATCATCGACAGGTGTTTGTCTATCTCATAAAAACCAGTACCACCTGATAGGACAGATGCACTATGCTCTTGTTCTGTTTCACTAAACATCTCGGGCATTTCTAATTCAACATCACCAACACTACCCCCTTCATCTTCTGCTATATCTTCAGCAATCCAATCGAGTGTGGATTTATAATCACTTTTGGCATCCATAGTTCGTGGGCTTGTTGGATATAGCAATATTTGTGCATGCTCTTTTATTTTCATAGTCAGCACTGCAACAAGAGCATTAATTTTTTCTTGCAAGGGTGGCGTATACATAAATTGACCTAGTGATTTCAGATTAAATAAAATAGGTGTGATGTGAGCAATAATTAATCGTGCCTGTATTCTACTGTCAATCCCTAAACTAATTCTGACATTTGTATGAGAGCCGACGCGGAAGTTAAGATAATAAACATTACCTTTTATAATTGTGTGTTTTACTTTTGAAGTGTACATATTTGTGTGCAACCTTGTGTGAAAGTTACAACACAACAAAGTTAACGCTGAGGTCACAAATCCCTAACCCCTTGAAAAACAAGGGGAAGGAAATTATAAAGAGTTAGCCGATAAGCCGGGTTCTGTCGTGAATCGTCATTCGTCTAGGCCTGCAATCGCTCACAGGCTCAAGCAACCTACCCGCTTCCAGTATGGGCCATACCTCAGGAAGCCTATTTGGTCTTGCTTCGGGTGGAGTTTACCTTGCACTAACGATTACCCGCTAGCCGGTGCGCTCTTACCGCACCCTTTCACCCTTACCGTTCTACTACAATGAAACATTATAATAGACTTAGGCGGTTTCCTCTCTGCTGCACTTGTCGTTAGCTCGCGCTACCCAGGCGTTACCTGGCACCCTGCCCTGTTGAAGCCCGGACTTTCCTCCCCTCTTATCCCGAAAGATAAAAGCGGCGACGATCTAGCCAACTCCGTGGCGGATTATACGGGATGGTTCGTTACAAATACAAGCCTAATCAGTTACAAATTCTCTAAGCCCCATTTGTAGAGCTCATTTTTTTGTCGATCATGTATTTGTGCGGTTAGTGCAGCGGCTTTTTTAAGTGGTAGCTGCTCTTTTAATAGTGCCAAGGTATTTAACGCCACTTGTGGGATGCTATCTTCATCTTTTTGCGCCCCAGCGACCATCAAGACAAATTCACCACGGCAATGGTTGCTGTCTTGATTTAAAAACACCAACATCTCTTCAGCAGGTAATGAATAAAATGACTCAAAGGTTTTAGTTAGCTCGCGTGCAATAACGAGCTTTCGTTCGGCTCCTAAGATCGCAATCACTTGTTTGATGGTATCTTGAATACGGCGCGGTGATTCATAAAAAATCATCGTACGTGTCTCTTCAATCAAGGCCTTTAATTTATCCTGCTTGCCTTTTTCTTTAGCGGGCAAAAAGCCTTCAAATGAAAATCGGTCAGTAGGCAGACCTGCAGCACTTAATGCAGTAATAACAGCCGAAGGCCCTGGGATAGGTACGATATCAACCCCGGCCTCACGGCATTCGTTCACTAAATGATAACCAGGATCACTAATTAAAGGGGTACCCGCATCGGAAATTAATGCCACAGAGAGTCCTGCTTTTATTTTATCGATTAGTACTTTCCCTCGCTCACGTTCATTATGATCATGCAGCGGGAATAATGGTTTTTTTATTTGATAGTGACTTAATAACTTACCGCTGTGACGAGTATCTTCAGCTGCAACGAGATCAACCTGCTGCAAGGTTTCGATAGCGCGGTAGGTAATATCACTGAAATTTCCGATTGGCGTAGCAACAATATAAAGTTTTGCGGGAAGTTGAGATGAAACTTGGTCATTTTCAGACATTTGTCGCCCTAATAAAAGAATAGATAAGTGAATAAGATTGTTTAACTGATGCGGCAATATTACACTAAGGCTATCTTGATACCTACTTCGAAAATTTACTTGCGCATTAAAGGATAATATTTTGAACGTTTTTACCGCTACAAAACGATTTTCTCATTACTTAATAATGCTATTAACCTTAGCTATTTTATCGGCTTGTAGTCTCAGCCCAACGTCACCTAATGATATTCCACCCAAGCTTTTTTCTAAATTAAGTAATGACTCGGCATTTTATCTGAAAAAAGATGAGCTAGAAGGGAGCAAAAGTAATTCGGCATGGCAATTTATTGCAGTACAGGCCTTGATTGCAGAAAAGAAATTTACCTTAGCAAATTCTATTATCGAGTATCTACAAGCAGAAAAGCTTTCTCCGGCTGAACAGGCATCGTTAAATTTGTTAATTGCAGACAATTTATATGCACAAAACAAACTAAAAGAGATGCAGCAAGTACTGAATAAACTCGATAAAAAACAGCTTTCTAAACTTGGCTTTATCTACTCGCTAAAACTGCAAGCGCAGTTACAGGTAGCGAATGAGGATCATTTAGGGGCATCAGAGAACTTACTTATATTAACACCGCTATTAAATAAAGAAGAAATACAACAATATAACGATCTTCTATTAACACAACTAGCACTACTACCTATTGATGTTTTAAATCAGTATCAAATCGCATCGGATCTTGCCGAGCAACTAACAGCGCCAGACGACGAACTTACAGATACGCTACCGACAACAGAAATAGCTATCGAAAGTGATTCCTTTAAAGAGGGCTGGTATGAACTGGCTAGCTTATACAAACGTTACCAGTTACGTTCAAATCAATTAATTCGTGCGTTAGCAGACTGGGAAAAGCGTTACCCAACGCACCCCGTGTTAGCCTTTATGCCAACGCAATTAACTAATATTCCGGAATTAAGTCCTTATCAACCGGAAAACATAGCCATTTTGCTACCACTTTCAGGCCGCTTTGAACAGCAAGGAGAAGCCATTCAGTACGGGTTATTACATGCTTTTTACACACAGCGCCAAGCAAGTCAAATAGCAAACGACGAGGCACTTAACCGTCCACTACCAAAATTACATTTTTATGATACGCAAACACAAAGTGTAGAGCAGATAGTAGCGCAATTTAAAGCACAAAATATCGATTTTGTGATTGGTCCATTACTCAAAAATGAAATTGATCTGTTTTTACCTTTAGTTGAAGATATACCTGTTTTAGCTCTTAATAGCTTCATCGAACAGCCAACAGAAGAAATCACGCTCAGCAGCAAAATACCATGGCATTATGCGTTTCCACTTTCACCCGAAGAAGAAGCGAAACAAGCCGCACAACTGATCGCCTCACAACAGCATAAAAAACCGTTAGTGATAGCAGAAAACTCTGCGTATGGAGAACGCATAGCGGATGCGTTTAAACAGCAGTGGAGCGCATTAAACAGCGCCAGCGAAATACAAGCCGAGGCGTATTTTTTCAATAACAAAGCACAACTACCGCAGTTTATTGAGCAGTTACTACAAACCGATAAAAGTAAAAATCGAATTGCACAAATGAAAGCTATCACTTATCTTCCGTTAGAATCGGAGGTGCGTAGTCGTCGGGATATTGATGCTATCTATATCGTCAGCAAGCGTGATGAACTGATCCTACTCAAACCGTTTATTGATGTGTCAATTAGTCCCTTTGCTTCCGCTATGCCGCTTTATGCCAGCTCACGCAGTCACCTTTTAGATCTCAATGGCAGACAAAATGAGGAGCTTGCTAACCTGACTTTCTCTGATAGCCCCTTTTTATTAGCGCCTGACGATAAAACCTTTAAAGAAGTTGAACAGGCGTGGGGCAAACAGCCGTTACCAATATTACGGCTATTTGCCCTTGGCTTTGATAGTTACCAACTAATTGAGCAGTTAATGCAGTTGCAAAATAATGACAATTACACCTACCAAGGTTTAGTGGGTCAACTGAGTTTAGATTCGAGCAATACAATTCAAGCTAAGCTAAGCTGGGCAAAATATCAGCAAGGGAAACGTGTTGAAGTTGCCTCGCCTATTCCAGCCCAGTAAATCTCAAGGGGTAAAATCTGAGAAACAAGCCCTTGCTTATTTACAAGGGCAGGGTTTATCTTTAGTTTGCCAGAACTATTATTGCCGTTTTGGTGAAATTGACTTGATTATGTTAGATCAAGAAACGCTGGTTTTTATTGAAGTACGCTATCGAAAGAATAGTGAATTTGGTGGCGCATTGGCCTCCATCACAAAACGTAAACAAGGTAAAATAATAAAAACAGCAAAACACTATTTAACCCAATTTGAAAGTGAACCCTATTGTCGTTTTGACGCAATTGCCATTGATCAGCAGTCTACAATCCCAGAATGGATTCAAAACGCTTTTCTAGAATAAGATGAAGATACATAATGATAAACGCTAAAATTCAAGCTCATTTTGCAGAAAGTATTCAAACAAAAATAGTTGCTGCAGAAGCCTTGCCAGAAGTCATTGAAAGCGCAGCTATTGCACTCTCAAACACCTTAATTCGAGGTAATAAGATTCTCGTCTGTGGTAATGGTGGCGCGGCAGCGCTGGCACAAATCTTTTCTTCTCATCTTCTTAATAAGTATGAAAAAGAGCGCCCTTCGCTTCCTGCAATTGCAATCACAGCCGATTCGGCCCTGCTCTCTGCGATTGCAAGTGATAGCAACTTTGATGAAATTTATGCCAAACAAATTTCAGCCCTTGCACAAAGTGGTGATGTACTGATGGTGATAAGCCATGGTGGTAACAGCCGTAATATGATTAAAGCGGTGGAAACAGCACTGAGTAAATCGATTCAAATTATCGCACTAAACGGTGTTGATGGTGGTGAATTAGCTGGACTATTGGGCTCTGATGATATAGAAATACGTGCACCGAGTGATAAAGGATCTCGTATTGAAGAGATCCATTTACTGGTGATTAACTGCTTAAGCGATCTCATTGATCAACAACTTTTCCCTCAACATTAAGCGAATTTATGAAAAAATTTACAGTTACACTATTTTTTATCTCTGTTTTTTCACTACTGCAAGGTTGTGCTGGCGGTTTAATTGTTGTTGCCGGTACCGCTGTCGCGGTCACTAGTGATGAGCGAACACTTTCTCAGCAATTAGATGACAGTGCGTTATCAACAGCAGCGTTAGATAAAATCAACGAACTCAATATCCGCAATGAAAACATTCGCATCAACTTAATCAGTAATAGTGGTTATTTGCTAGTCGTTGGTCAAGTAACCGATCAGCAAACGAAAGATCAAGTTGAACAGCAGTTAAAGACTCTTAAACAAGCGAAAGGGGTGTATAACCAGTTACGCATCGCCAAGCCAATCGGCTTTTCCCAGCAGAGCAAGGACAGTTGGATAACCACCAAAGTAAAAAGTCAATTAACCGGACATGAAGAAGTGAATTCATTGAAGATCAAAGTGATCACTGAAAATGCCGAAGTATTTTTAATTGGGATAGTCAGCGAAGAGATGGCCAATAATGCCACCAATATCACCCGTAAAGTAGACGGGGTAAAGCAAGTCAACCGTGTTTTTCAATTGATTAAATAAATAACCTCTGCGAGAGGGAGAGTAAATCTCTCGCTCTCAGCAAAAAATAGGAGGCGTGTAGTTTCCCCAAAAGAGAGACCTTTGGGGGTTAAATATACGTCTACATATAGTTAACTTTAAGCGGCTTATTATCTAAATCTAAGCTGCTATACAATGCCATCATATCGGCCCCTACCCCTTCTGCAATATCAGGTTGCGGTGCATCCTTTAGCGGCTCTGCCGTCAAGCGATGTTGAGATAAAAAGGATAAGTTATCAATTATTTCACTCGCTATATCGCCAGCTTCATTGCGCGATAATAACGCCTCATTAGATAAGAGCTGTTTCAAACGAATACTGGTAAAATCTTGATGTTGCAAATCATGATTTAAACTGGCCGCTTGCTGTGCCGATATTCCTGCATTAACCAAAGGCTGTGGATCCGCTAAAAATAACGAGGCACGTAACTGCGCTTGTTGTAATTGCGACTGACTTTGCTCTGGCAGACTAAATTGTGCAAAATCACGTGCATCTTCAGATAACAAACTAAGCAACAGATTAAATTTATCACGCGCGCCATTATGCACAGCGGTATTTAACTGCTGCCCTAATTGCCACTCGTTAATTAATAATCCATTTTCAATCTGTTTCATATTTATACGATTTTCGCCATTTAGTGTACATAACCAAAGTTATCGGCAACAAATTGATTTTATTTAATCTTTTTTCTTTTTTTCGCTTCACAAGGGAGAAAAATCTGATACTATTCTCCGCGAAATGAAGGAGGGGTTCCCGAGTGGCCAAAGGGAGCAGATTGTAAATCTGCCGCGTAAGCTTCGGTGGTTCGAATCCACCTCCCTCCACCATTTCATCAACTTATTTATTTATATATTGTTCTTGCTATCTAAATAGCAGCAACTCTCATATCTCAGATATTATCATCAGTTTATTATTTTATTCCTTAGCCGCTTCATCTACACTCTCAAATAAGATGCTTATATTAGAGTTCTGAAATTAACTATGTTTAGCTACAAGAATAAAAAAATCTTAATTGTTGATGACCAAAAAGCATTTCATATAATGTTAAAAACCATGCTCACTAATCAGGGGGCTAAAAACATCAGTTTTGCAGATAGCGCAGAAAGTGCTATCCGACTTGCGCAGCACAAAGCATTCGATATTTACCTTATTGATTACAATCTAGGCTCAGGTAAAAATGGGGTTCAGCTCATTGATTACCTGCGCAGGAATGAGCTTATTTCAAACAGTTCCTTGTGTTTTATTATCACCGGTGACAATCAAAAAAGTATGGTGCTAACGGCCATTGAAACATCGCCAGATGACTATTTAATGAAGCCTTTTTCACAAACTCAACTTTTTAATCGCCTCAGTAGAGCGGATCAAAAGAAAAACGTATTCGCCGATATTTTTGATGCCCTGCAACAAAAATCCTATTCTCATGCAATCACTTTATGCCAAGATAGAATAATCACAGAGCCTAAATATAGTGGTTTATGTAAAAATTTATTAGCAGATATATTTATCCAAACTGAGCAATACCAAGCGGCACAGAAAATATTAACGGCACTGGTTAAAAAACGTCCATTAGTAAGAGCAAGCATCAGTTTAGCTAAAACCCACTACTTACAAGAAAACTACTCCGAGGCGATTAAGCTTTTAAAAACAGTGATTGATAATACGCCCTTGCAGATGGAGGCCTACCAATGGCTAGCTCGCGCTTATCAACGCAGTGGTAAATTGAGTAAGGCCTTAAATATGCTTACTCATGCAGCCAATATGACTCACCATAGTATTGAACGCCATCAAGAGGTTGCGTTACTGGCCAATGAGATGGATGAGCATCAAATAATGGTCAGTAGCTATGCCGCTATTTTACAGCTTAGCCGACATTCCTTTTATCCTGACCCCAGCCATCTCGCCAATTATATCCACAGCATTCTTGATCATGCACAGAATCAAGAAGATATAAGTGAGCGGAAAACAATCTTGAAAAAAGTGAACTCAGCGCTATATCAAAGCCGCTTTGAAGAAGGTCGAAATAAGCATTTTGACTTCAACCGTTTTGATGAAATTTGCCAAGCAAAAATAGCGATGGCTATGGATGAACCGTTAAAAGCAAAACGAAAAATTTTCAGCACCTTAGAAAATAGTGAAATTCCTATTGCAGAACTTGATAACACACTTTTGTGCGAGAGCATTTTTTCATTACTAGATATTGGTGAATTTGATTATGCAACGCCCTATTTGGATGAGTTAAAGCAGCGTGAGATTATTAATCCCAGCATGCAAGCATCCATTAAAAAATGCACCGGAGAAAAGTTAACAATACGTATAGAACGTTTTAAAGCGCATAATCAATCCGGCATTGAAGCCTTTGCACAAAAAGAATATGAGCATGCGCTTAACCATTTTAATCAAGCATTAAAACTCGAAGCGCTCAATTCAGGGGCATTACTTAACCGTATTCAGGTTTATATTGAATTATTAAAACAAGCCAAAAATGAC
Source organism: Psychromonas antarctica (assembly GCF_022267535.1). Classification (GTDB taxonomy): domain Bacteria; phylum Pseudomonadota; class Gammaproteobacteria; order Enterobacterales; family Psychromonadaceae; genus Psychromonas; species Psychromonas antarctica. The sequence continues at coordinate 174,286 of NZ_JAHNZV010000001.1, read as the reverse complement.
CAAAAAAGCGTGTTATTAACAAACTGCCAAGACAGTTTTAATCTGCTCAGTAATACCCACTTACCAAAAGGGCATACTGAACGTTATAATAAACTTAAGAATGAATTCAATGAGTTCAAATATTGAACATGAACACACTACCCTTTCAGTTCAGCCAACTTAAGTTTAATGCGCTTTTCTGAAATCGGATAAGCGGTACCGAGTTGCTGTGCAAATAATGACACCCGTAACTCTTCCATCATCCAATAAACTTCAGCGAGCTGAGCATTCTCTTTTTCATTACTCATCATTGTATTACATAATGCTGCATAACGACTTTCCAGTTCATTAAGGGCAAGGGTATGCACTCGATCTTGAGTTGGATTGACAGGTAACTTTTCTAAGCGTTTTTCTAACGCTGCGAGATAACGTTTGAGATCAGGTAATTTAGACTCCCCGACTTGGCAAGCAAAACCAGGAAAGATCAAACGGTTTAGCTGCGATTTGATATCGCCATGCGCTAGCAATAAAGAGAGATCCACCTTGCCCTTAAGCAACTTATTGACAGAGTGAGCAAGGGTTAACACCTCTTCAACCAATTGTGTAATGATTAAGGTTCGCTCAGCCAGATTGGCACGTACTTTGTCTTTTTGTTGCTCAAATTCAATATCATTTTGTGCACTAGGTTGGCCGTCTAAAATAGCGTCAACAGCACAGGCGATACAATCGTCGATGAGCTCTTTAATTTGCCCAAAGGGATTAAAATAGAGCCCTAATTTGGCTTTGTTGGGCAGACTCTGCTGCAGATATTTAATCGGCGAAGGTACATTTAAGAGCAGTAAACGGCGCAAACCCGCTTGATTAATACGTGCCGCTTTCTCCTGCGTATCAAACAGTTCAATAGCCACACTTTTGCTTTTATCAACTAAGGCAGGGAATGCTTTGACTTCATAACCGCCATGGTTTTTACTAAACGCGCGCGGTAAATGACCAAAATCCCACTCCACAAGATCGCTTTTTTCAATGCCCTGTTTAGAGACTTTAGCCAACGTCTGCTTTACTTCGCCTTTTAACTGCAGCTGTAACAGATTCAGATCCGTACCCAGCGCGATACTTTTTCCTTGCTCATCAATAACATTAAATTTCATTTTCAAGTGCGTCGGCAAGGCGTCAATATCCCATGCATCTTCGGGGACTCTCACCCCTGTCATTCTTAATAACTGTTTTTCAAATGCCGCTAGTAAAGATGTTTTTAATGGATCCATGGCAGCTAAAGCGGCCTCTGCATAATTGGGAGCAGGGACAAAATTACGACGCACTGGTTTAGGCAGGGTTTTAATCAAGGCAATTAATAACTCCTCACGCAACGCAGGTATCTGCCAGTCGAATCCACTGCCTTGTATCTGATTAAGCAGCGCCAGTGGCAAGTCTACGGTCACTCCATCTTGTTTGCTACCGGGTTCAAAGGCATAACTAAGTTTAAGCTTAAACGGCCCCTGCTGCCAAAAATCGGGATGAGCCATTGCTGTTACTACATCTGCGTCATGACTCATTAAATCTGAGCGTCGATAATTGAGTAGATCGGGCTGTATTTTGCGCTGCTTATTCCACCAGCTATCAAACTGCTGACCACTTGCTACATTTTCTGGGATCAGTTGATCGTAAAAATAAAAGAGGGTTTCATCGTCGACTAAAATATCGCGACGACGGGATTTATGTTCCAATTCTTCAATATCATTTAATAATGCCTGATTATCTTTAAAGAACTGATGACGAGTTATAAATTCCCCTTCCACTAGCGCATGGCGAATGAACAGCTCGCGACATAATGGCGGATCAATATGCGTATAGGTGACATTACGTTTGACAACGACAGGCAGGCCATACAAAGTCTGATTCTCAAAAGCACCAACCACAGCCGTTTTTTTCTGCCAATGTGGCTCGCTATAACTGCGTTTAATAAGATGCTGCGCCTGTGCTTCCACCCATTCCGGTTGAATACGCGCGGCAACACGGCCAAACAGTTTAGAGGTTTCCACGAGCTCAGCAACCATGGTCCATTTAGGCTGTTTTTTAAATAAACCCGATCCTGGGAATATAAAGAACTTACTATTACGCGCCCCTAAATACTCTTCTTTATCTTTACAACCAATATGCGATAACAGCCCTGCTAACAAGGCTTGATGAATAGCATCAAACTCAGAAGCCTGGTGATTGATTTTAAGGCCTAATTCATCGGTAACCTGTTTAATCTGAGCGTAAATATCTTGCCATTCACGCACACGCATATAGGCCAAAAAATCTTTTTGGCACATTTTTCTAAAGTGGCTACTGGAGAGATCATTACGCTGCTCTTTAAGATAATTCCAAAGATTAAGATAGCTTATAAAGTCAGAGTTTTTATCTAAAAATCGACGATGTTTTTCATCAGAAGCTTGCTGCTTATCAAGCGGACGTTCACGTGGGTCCTGAATACTTAATGCCGCGCAGATAACCATCACTTCATGCACACAGCCAAACTGACTAGCCGCTAAAATCATGCAGGCCAAACGCGGATCAACGGGCAATTTCGCCAATTGTTTGCCTAATGGCGTGAGTTTTTGACGAGTACTTTTAGCATTGAGGTTAACCGCACCTAATTCTTCTAACAACAACAAACCATCTTTAATATTACGATCTTCAGGCGGCTGCACAAAGGGGAATTTATTTAACTCGCCCAATCCGAGTGATAACATCTGCAGGATAACCGAAGATAAATTAGTACGCAGGATCTCAGGATCAGTAAACTCAGGGCGAGATTGTAGATCATCTTGATCATATAAGCGGATACACACCCCGTCACTGACACGACCACAACGTCCCATGCGCTGATTGGCACTGGCTTGAGAGATAGGCTCAATCGGTAAGCGTTGCACTTTGGTACGGAAACTGTAGCGGCTTATACGCACCGTCCCCGTATCAATTACATATTTAATACCCGGGATAGTCAGTGAGGTTTCCGCCACATTGGTCGCTAAGACAATACGCAAGCCACGATGCGACTGAAAAATACGATTTTGTTCTGCAACACTTAAACGCGCAAACAGAGGTAACACTTCCGTATCTCGCAAGTTACGTCGATTGAGCGCTTCTGCAGTATCGCGAATTTCCCGTTCGCCATTCATAAAGATAAGAATATCGCCTCGACCTAAGCGCTGCAGTTCATCGACCGCATTAAATATCCCTTCTATTTGATCACCGCCCGCGTATTCTTCCAATGGACGATACAGCGTTTCAACGGGAAAAGTACGTCCGGAGACTTCAATAATGGGCGCTTTTTTCCCATGACGATCGCAAAAATGGGTAGCAAAACGTTCCGGATCGATAGTAGCCGAGGTAATAATGACTTTTAAGTCAGGACGACGTGGCAATAATTGTTTAAGGTAACCTAATAAGAAATCGATATTGAGGCTACGTTCATGGGCTTCATCAATAATAATGGTATCGTACTGACTTAAAAAACGATCGTTTTGAATTTCTGCTAATAAAATACCATCGGTCATAAGCTTAATATAAGACTGTTCGCTGACTTTATCCGTAAAACGGACCCGATAGCCAACTGTTTCGCCGAGCTCTGAATTTAACTCTTCGGCAATCCTTGTCGCAACGGTGCGCGCCGCTAACCGCCTTGGTTGTGTATGACCGATCAGCCCACTGACACCACGACCTAACTCTAAACAAATTTTAGGGATCTGCGTGGTTTTGCCGGATCCTGTTTCACCGGCAATAATAACCACTTGGTTATCGCGAATCGCTTCCGCTATTTCATCTTTTTTCTGACTGACCGGTAGATCGGGATAACTGATTTCCGGTAAGTTATCCAAACGGCGTTTACGTAAATCGGCAGAAGCTTGAATATCGCAGGCAATTTTAGTTAAGCTCAGATCTACCTTTTCGGGCGTACTTTGCTTTAGTGCGCCATCAATACGGCGCGCTAAACGGAATTGGTCTTTATATAAAACATGAGCAAGATGTTTTTTTAGAGTAGAAGCGGAAATGGACAAAAGCGATACCTGCAAAAATCAAAAAAACGATCCTAACAAGGCAAACCCCAAAAAGACAGAAGCAGTTCATATTAAAATCAATCAATACCTAAATATTTATGTAGCTGTACAGATAAACGCCAATTGCGCTCAATACACACGCGACTGCACAGTTGCGTTGCATAGGCCTTTTGTGAGATAGGCTGCAGACAGATAGTTTTATTTTCCAGTGAGTTTAGCTGCGCCAACAATGCATCTAATTGTTCAATGTCTTTTTCTCTTGCAACCGGATGCTTGATCTCGTTGGCGCGTTCAAGTGCGCTTTGTAAAATCACTTTGCCGCCACGCATTTCAACTTTAGGCGACAGCGTTACCCAGCTTTTATCATCCACTAAAACAGGATAGGTTCCGCTGGTTTCAATTTGAGTTTGAAATCCAAGAGAGTGCAACAGAGAAGTCAGTTCGCGCAGATCGACCATACACGGCTCACCGCCAGTGATAACTACCAGATTCGCGCTATAACGCAAACGTTTAATTTCATCTACAATCTCAGCGGCGCTAACCTCTGCCCAGTGGCTGGATTGATCGCTATGATCTGAAAGCGCACGCAACGGACTCTGTTTATCAGGATCAATAGTCCACGTATTTTTAGTATCACACCAAGCACAACCTACATCACAGCCTTGCAGACGGATAAAAATGGCGGGTACGCCCGTATAAAATCCTTCTCCTTGAATAGTCTGAAACAGCTCATTTACTTTATAGTTTTGTTGCATTGGCGTATTATACTCTTTGGTAATGGACTTCGGTTTATAAGTGAATAGAGTAGGAAACACAAGTATTATGAGTAAAAAAGTCGTTGTTATATATTCAGGTGGAATGGACTCTTACACAGTTCTGCATAAAGCCTTAGAAGAAGGTTTAATACCTTATGCATTAACATTTGATTATGGACAGCGTCATATCAAAGAGATAGACGTCGCACGCAGCGTTTGCAAATCACTCGGTGTTAATCATAAGGTCATTGATATTTCTGCTATTAATCAATTAATTGGCGGCTCCTCGTTAACCGATAATTCAATTGAAGTAGCACTAGGTCATTACCATAACGAGAATATGAAATCGACTATGGTGCCTAACCGTAATATGATTTTATTATCCTTAGCGATTGGTTATGCAGTTTCAATCAAAGCTGAAAAAGTGTATTACGGTGCCCATTCCGGTGATCACGAGATTTACCCCGATTGTCGCCCTATTTTCGTTGAAAAACTCAACGCAGTCGCTGCTGTGGCGAATTATGAAAAAACCGAAATCGTTTCACCTTATTTACACACAAATAAAATCGGTATTCTAAAAGATGGCATTAGAATGGGGCTGGATTACAGCCAAACTTGGACCTGTTACAACGGCCGTGAAAAAGCCTGTGGTGAATGTGGTTCATGTGTTGAACGCTTGGAAGCCTTTGCGGAAAATGGTGTCGTTGACCCTATTCCTTACGAAGATTGATTTTTAATTTTCATCGACTTTATGAAGCGCTAATTATTTAAATAGTTATCGCTTCTTAAAGTCGATGAAAAGAAATGAGGAATATAAGAAAAAAAGTCGCCCCACCCTACCTTTATTTATAAGGCTAGCAATTCAGCAGACATATTACTTTATCTAAATAAGTGATAGCCTTATAACAGTTCAATTAACAATCTATTTTAATTTTATCTATATGGAGTAATACCCATGGCGAAATGGTTAAACGCAAAAATAGTGAAGCGCACCGATTGGAATGATCACTTATTCAGCCTGTCTTTTGAGTGTGCAGATTTTCCCGATTTTAAAGCTGGGCAATTTACTAAAGTCGGTATAGAGCAAAATGGGCAAATTATATCGCGGCCTTATTCGCTGGTGAATCCCCCACTGGCTAATCATTTAGAAATAATCGCCGTACCGGTACAAGAAGGTCTTCTTTCTACTCAATTACATCAGCTAAACCACGGTGATAATATTAAAGTGATGGCCCCTGCCACTGGTTTTTTAACCCTCGATGAAGTTCCTGCCAGTAACAATCTTTGGTTGCTTGCTACCGGTACTGGAGTCGGCCCATTTATATCCATCTTAGCGGACCCGCTGGTATGGCAGAAATACCAACATATCACCCTCGTTTATGGCGTGCGATATGAGCATGATTTAGCCTATTTACCACTGATTAATAATTGCATGAAGGATAAGGGTAACCAATTTAATTTTGTGCCGGTGGTGAGCCGCGAAAATTCACCGGGGGGACTGAGAGGACGGATTCCTGAGCTACTAGCATCGGGGGTAATTCAGGCCCAAGTTAAACAAAGTTTAAACGCGCAAGACAGCCAAGTGATGTTATGTGGTAACCCGGATATGATCCAAAGCTCGGTTAATGTTTTAACAGCAATGGGGCTACGAAAACATCTGCGCCGTTCACCTGGGAATATTTCTATGGAGCGTTATTGGTAAAATATTCCTTGAAAAAATGCAAAGAAAACATCGAATTAAAAGACCATCAGCGGGACAGCTTGAGCCTGTCCGCTATACGCGCTTCATTAGCTAAATTTTAAAAGCAGAAAAACAAGCAAGAATAAAAAAGCTCATTAACAGAATAGTCAGGCCATGTTTATTAGCACTTTTTTTCTTCGAAACCCAAAACTTCCCCTCACCTGTCGATATTTTTCTAGACTCTAAAATCAGTTTATCAGCTATTGAGCCGGGACAAATAAAACCTTCACGACAAAATATCAAGTGCATTGAATTAGGGGAGATCCCTTTATCCAACATACTAATTGCCATTTTCTTCGCACGAATAAGACCTTCCTCGGTAAAATTTTCAGAATGTTGCAGGCTTAATTTTACTTCTCTATAGATATAACTTTTCATTTTTACAACCGATTCTAATAGCAAATCATCTAATGACTAAAATTGCTATAACGCAAAAGTGAATAACCGCTCCTATGAACTTTTTTGTTAGAAAAAGGGGGGGATAAGAAACAGTTAACTTAATAACGCTTTGTAAGCTTATTTATTTTCTGAATTTTATATGAGCCGAGATCATAAAATCCATTAGAATATTCTTTTTGAGGCAGTTAATGGCATTTAAATCATCACTACCATCAACGCTGTTTGTAATTCAAACATATTTAGAGCAATTAATAAGCACTGCGTTTTTGTATCGCTACGCAATAAAAAATGGGTGTTTTTTGGGGGGATGATATTTTTCAGTGGGAGTTGCACACAGATGCAACTTTATAGAAAGGGCAAGCTATATCCTGATGATACCCAAGACTCAAGATCGAAGACCTGGATAAGACGCAGCATGAGGAATTTTCGAACCCCCTCCCGCTGAACAAACAAACGACTCAACTAATAATCGATCTTTTTACTGCGCATATTTTTGGTCTGTCCATGCTGCGTTTTTTGATCCATACGGCGACGTTGCGAGCCTTTGGTTGGTTTAGTATCACGGCGCGCTTTTTGTACCACCACGGCAGAGAGTATTAACGCTTTTAAACGCGCCAGTGCATCTTCACGATTTTTTTCCTGAGTGCGGTGATTTTGTGCCTTAATAATAATGACCCCGTCGCTGGTGATACGGCTATCCGCTGTTTTTAGCAAGCGCTCTTTATAAAAGGGAGGCAGTGTTGATGCATTGACATCAAAACGCAGGTGAATCGCACTCGACACTTTATTGACGTTCTGTCCACCAGCCCCCTGCGCACGAATTGCACTGAGTTCGATTTGCCAATCGGCAATCTCGACACCGCTTGAAATGGTTAATGCCACATTTAATCCTTTTGTTTATCTAAATTTTCTTTAGCGAGGTAATGATGCTCATAAATTTCAGCTGGCATACTCGCTATTTGATAATTAATCATATGTGAAAAACTATTTAGTAAAGGTTTGAATTTTTCACTGTTATTTTCTAATTGTGAAAGCAGATAATAACCCGCTTCAACGCTTGATAATCCATCGACGCGTGGTGATTTACGAATACGATAGTCGCTTTTCTTATTTATATTAATGGATATCTTCGGCAATGCTTGCAGAAAAGGGTTTATCATTAGTAACTTGTAAGCTTTTTTCCAGCTACCATCGAGTAAGATAAACTGGCTCTTTTGATTGATTTTCCCAGAAGCCAAGAGACTATCGACCGGCATGGCCGATTCATCGGGATACAATAGATAACTATTATTGAGATCAAATAACGAGGCCTCAAACAACTCCCCGACGGTTATTTTTGCCGCAGTTAATGATAAACCGAGAATACGCGCCGTGCCGATCGCTTTTTTTTCTTCACTGGGATCTTGCAATATATGCAAAAAGTGTTGATTATCAATCGATTTAATCGTTGCACAGATGCAAGCAGCTTGTGCTTTTAGGCAGCGCTGACAAACCACTCTTTTTCCCATAAAGCAGACCTTATCCCAAAAGGAAATATATGCGTTCTCTTACTGTCGAAACCGCTGTGATAATATTCATAACACTGGTGATTTACCTATTGCAACCACAAGCGAGTCAATTACTTGGCTATTATCACACAGGTATCAGACAATTTGAACTTTGGCGGCTAATAAGTGCCACTTTCTGCCACACCAATTTTAATCATTTAGCGGTCAATATTGCCGGACTCATCATTACCTTAGGGTTGTTTATTGACACTTTTAAAGGAATTAGAATTTGGCCTATTATTGTCTTTAATAGCCTATTCATTGGTGTGGCGCTGTTTTTATTGCAACCGCAAACAATCTGGTATGTAGGCCTCTCAGGCGTATTACACGGCTTATTTAGTTATGGCATTGCAGCAGATATCCGCAATAAGGATCGCTGGGGATATCTACTCGGGGGCGGTTTTATGGTAAAAATCATACATGAACAAATTTATGGCGCAGCACAAAGTACCATTGATTTGATTGGCGCACCGGTATTGGTAAATGCACACTTATATGGCGCGCTCGCCGGGGTGGTTTTTTATATCGCAAAAATGCAACTAAAAAAACAGCACTTTAGTCTATGAGTTTAAAAACGATTAAAATGAAAAAGACAGCCTAAGCTGTCTTTAAATGGGTGATCCATCGGTGAAAATGAGAGTAAAAACCAAAGAAACTTTCACCCATTTTACCTGCAACAGTCACGCTTTAAAAGCGAACCGTTATCTAATACTTTACTAACCCTGTAGTAAAGATAAGACGTTTTGCGTACTTGCGTTAGCTTGTGCAAGCATAGAGGTACCCGCTTGTTGTAAGATTTGCGCTTTACTCATTTTCGATGTTTCTGCGGCAAAATCGGCATCATAAATACGTGATTTAGCGCCCGATAAGTTTTGTGAAACGTTTTCTAAGTTAGAAATCGTAGAGCCCAAACGGTTTTGAATTGCACCGAGATTGGCACGTGAATCTGATATTTTGTCCAGTGCATCATCGATACGGTCAATCGAGTTACTGGCATTGGCGGCGGTATTAACACTGAGCCCTTTACCGACTGCGCCACTGTTACCACCCATATCGGTGAGGCCGAGTTTTGCAAAGGCAGCTGCTTGATCAGATTGCAAGCTCGCAGTGCTGGTAATAACCACATCGGCACCATTCTCACCCGTTAAGGTGATTTCACCACGGGTTGTAACCCCTGCAGAAGTGTCAACATTAAATGCAGCAGTTCCACCTGTTTTAACCGTTACATCATTACCTGATTGAGAAGTTAACACTAACTTACCTGTTTCTGTGTTTGCCGAGGCAACCACCCCCTGAATACCAGAGCCATTAATGGCGGCAACAACATCATCAAGGCTTGCCGCGGGCGCTGATAATGCAGCGTTACCAGCTGTCATATCGACTGCGGCGCCATTGATGGTAAAATTAGCAGTGCTTTCAGATGCCATATTAGCAATATTGACTGAATATTCAACTATGGTTGTTGCCGATGCTTTTACACCAGATTGGTCTGATATTTCATTAATCGCAAAGGCTTTATCGGCAGCTGATGTGCCGGTTACCGCACCTAATTCAATGCCGTTGATCACAATGCCGTCATTTGCATCAATCGCGTTAGAATCAACACTGCCACCTTTAATCACATCTGAGCCTGTGGATATATTAAACCCCATATTTTGCACATCTGCCGCCGTTGCACCCGAGGTAGAGCCTAAGCCCACTTCAGCAGGAGAACCATCGGCACTGGTTAAGGAAACATATCCTTGATAAGTATCATTAACCAAACCAACTTGTGCACCACCAGCTGCAATTTGAATTGATTTGCCCGTATCATTGCTTAAGACTAGGCCACCTTTGCTATTGAGTGATGCGGTTACGCCACCGACATCGCGGTTAATGGTATCAACAAGATCTTGTGCACTGGCCGTTGCCCCAATAGTGACTGCAGTTCCGCCGTCGACTGCAATTTGCAAGTTACCGTCTGTCGTACCATCAATTCCCGCAGCACCTTCCACAATATTATAAGCTGAGGCAGTCACCCCAGTTAAACCTTGTTGATCATTAATGGCAGTGGCTATAACATCTGCACTGGCAATTGCACCAGCCGTTGCTGCGACCACGTCAATATCCACACCATTTATTGCCACGGTACCAGCAGGGATGGCAGCCGCAGTTCCTGCAACTGCGCCTGCAACACGACCACCATTTAAGTCACCTAAGCCAGAAACAGCATTTAGGTTAAGGTCGGTTGTAGTGACCGCATCAATAGAAAAACTCAGCGTTTCACCTGAATTGGCGCCGATTTGCAGGGTGGTGCTGCCGCCACTGCCATCTAATAAATTCACACCATTAAACTGGGTAACATTGGCAATTCGGTCTAATTCTTCATAAAGTTGGTCAACCTCTTTTTGGATTGACGCTCTGTTTGACGATGAATTAGTATCATTGGATGCTTGAATAGAAAGTTCACGCATACGCTGCAGTATATTGGTCATCTCGTCCATCGCACCCTCTGCAGTTTGCGCCATCGAGATACCATCATTAGAGTTACGTACCGCTTGGTTGATACCACGAATTTGTGATTCCATACCAGTAGCTATCGCCAGACCGGCTGCATCATCTTTTGCACTGTTGATACGCAAGCCGCTGGATAGGCGTTCCATCGCTTCATTTGACGTGAGCTGACTTTTATTTAATTGACGCTGTGCATTTAGCGACATTATATTGGTATTTATCATTTGTGGCATAATTTGCTCCTTTGTTCCTTTTATCCCTTTAGTGGGAAAAATCGGCAATGACTGTTTATTTTGCCGTCAATTTTTACTCTCAACGTTTATAATGCGATTTACATGCCAACTTTCAAAAATTAATATAATCCATTAAATATCAGCAAGTTGAAATCATAATGCGGTTATTCACAGGAGCAGTAAGGTGTTTTTTTTCGTCAAAAAAAATTAGGTAAAAAAAAAGAGGCAATAAATTGCCTCTTTTTTGTCACTTTAAATGGGGAGAAAATAATCTTGCTAGAGTAATTTAAACAGACTTAAGTTTTGCATCTGTACAAAAGTTTGCTGGGTCACTTCTAATAAACTCATTTGCATTTTAAACTCGCTGATTGCCGATGCCATATCCAGATCTTCCATATTTGATAAGGTTTTTTGACTGGTAAGATTAAAATCTTGTGTCGATTCATTCTGATTGTCTATGGTACGCATACGCGCACCGACTGATGTCCTAATACCGGATACATTGGTCATTGCATTGTCAATTTGATGACGGGCCATATCCAGACGCATTTCACGCTGCGCTTTGGAAACATCATCCTCCCCTTGCATGCGTAAGGTATCGATAGTGTCTTGCATCGTGGCAAAAACATCCTTTTTACCACTTTGACGCAAGGTGAAGTTATCTAAATCATCAAGCTTACCTTTCAGTTCCGTTCTGATGCCATTGAATTCAATTGATTGCCCTTCTGTATATAAGGTTGGCTCAATGTATTTACTTAAGCCATATTGATCACCATCACTCGGTATGCCATCAATTTCAACCGAAATGCCATCGATAGTGATTTCTTGCATTTGCGTATTATTTGCATCATAAGTAGTGGGTGATGAGGATTGACCATTAATTTGAATAAAAAACTCGCCCGCCGTGGCTGTTTCCACAAAGTCAATACTGACCTCACTATTGCTTTCTGGATAAGTATTTAACGGATTAACATTGGTAATATTGGCATCGTTTAAATCAATTTTTGAAATTTTAACATTAGCATTGCCAGTCACCGAGGTCTCTTTCAAACCATACACTGAGTATTCAGGAGCGGCACCAGCTGCAGGTGTCGTGACAGAAACGGTATAATCTTCGCTTAAAAAACCATTCGCCTTTTTACTATCAACTACAGATGCTTCATTGATGACACCGGATCCCGTGTTGTTAATGTTGCCCTCAGAAACAAATGTGCCGTTACCTTCGGCAATATCAGTGAAGATCGCATTCCCCGAATCATTGCCCTGTACTAAAACACCCGCGCCAACTTTATAGGATCGATCACCACCGTCACCGTAGTAATCAATAGAGCCAAACTCATTTTGTTGAAAAGGCTTGGTATCGACCTCATAACCAGCAAAAATATACTGGCTATTACCGTCTTTGGTATTCGCAACGCCCATTAGTTCTTCACGTAGTCCTTCTAATTCTTTAGCAATCGCTTCACGGTTTTCAGCATTGTAAGTATCATTACCCGAAGTCACCAGCAACTCACGGGTACGTTGTAATATATTTGTTACCTGAGAAAGAGAGGTTTCTTCCAATGCGTTGGCTGTTTCTGCCATTTCACCATTCTTAATATATTGCGCCCCAACAGAAAGATCCTGTTTTAATCGCTGAATGGTTGAAATAGCAACCGCGTCATCAGATCCATGGATTACCCGTTTTTGAGTAGACAAATGAATATTTTGCTGACTCAATTTTGTTTGTTGGGACATCACACTTTCTGTATTACGCTGATAAAAAACTTGGGTGGAAATGCGCATAGCGACCTCTCTTTTTCTTTTAATGAGTCTATTAACTCAACTAAAGGGATTAATGCAAAAATCATGCCCAATAAAAAAAAAAGAGGGAGCGCACTAACTCAGTTGCCTATAGTGCACTTTTTCATTACGCTCTAGATGCTTGCAGGATAGTATCGAAAAGCTCATTAGCGATTGATATCACACGCGCAGCCGCACTGTAATGTTGTTGGAATTGCAGTAAATTTGCAGCTTCTTCATCCATATTAACACCGCTACTGCTTTGGATCCGTTCATAGGATTGTGTCTGTAAAATAAGGGTCGACTGCATGGAGACATCTGCATTGGCTGTTTTTGCACCAATTTCAGATAACATGCCGCTGTATACGTCCTGGAAAGTTGCTTTGCTATTATTCATAATTTTCTGACTCTGTAAGTCAGCTATTTTCATCATGTTACGGTTATCACCGTCACCCGTTTCATTATAATTCAGCGTAAAGGTGTCTCCTTGATATGCAGGCGGACCAGGAAGTGCACCTTGGAGTGATCCACTGATCATTTCAACTTCAATACCCGCCAGATCAAAAGTCACTTTTCCAGTTAAAAGATCCGGCGTGACGGTTAAACCGGTTAATAGGTCACCAGGTAGTTTTGCTGGTGTATAATTATTGGTTGAGTCAGGGGGAGCGGGTAAAGTAACCGGATTGCCATTTTTGTCTACAATATCAAAAGTAATATCACCACCATCAACAACCCCGGTAATAACAATCTGCAACGGATTATCGGCATCCATATATAACTTATCAAGTGGCTTATTTATCGCGTTTGTACGTAATACTGCGTCACCTTTATTGCTCTCACTCGCAACCGTTTTTATTTCCGCATCGGCAGCGGCAATTTTAGCCGGATCTTGATGTTGTAAACTAACCTGCTGTGCCGCTAATCGCGTAGGCCGCAAGGTAAACTCTTTACCTGCGAGTAGTGGATCGCTAGCAATAATGGCATCTATCCCCAAGCTCAATCCTGAATTAGGGATATCAACACGTTTACTTTTATTTAAATCAATCGGATCCAAATCTTGTGTCACACCTGTTGTTGTATTAGTCACAGTAAACTCTAACGTACCAGCAGGCCCTGGTACAGTTGGCGTGTAGCTCTTGACAACTAATTTATACTCATCAGGTTTCAGCTGGCTAAGATCATCAACACGTAAACTTAGCTGTGCACTGCCCAGCCCGTCGTTATGAGCCAACACACGTCCTTTCATCGTTGCGTCAGAATTAATATCATTAAATAGATCTTCGCCAATTTTTCCCTCGAGGGTTTGCCCTTCTTTTTGCAGTTCATTAATCGAATGCGTTATACCGATAATATTTTGCCCAAGCTGATTAAATGCACGTTCGATATCATTATTACGAGTGTCAAACATAGCGGCTACTTTACCGCCTAATCGACTCGCATCCATTTTAACAATCATGCCGTTGACATTGATTGCCATCTCTTTACGAGAAGGATCTGGATCACCATTAACTGCAACAACATTTAATGACTCCCCGCCCATCACTAATGACTGACCGCTACCAATGTAAATATTGACCATACCGTTATCAGCAGGTACCACAGACACATTTACTAATTCACTGAGCTTAGTGATCGCCTGATCACGTTGATCCATTAAATCATTGGCATTATTTTGGCCGCCACTGCCTAAAATAGAGGAAATTTGTTTATTAATATTACTCAGATTATCTGCAAGCGTGGTGATGGTTTGTGCCGTGTTACTAATATCGTTATTAATACCGTTATATTGAATATCAAGGCTGTCATAAAGGCGATTATACTGATTAACCATATTTGCCGATGATTGCAGAAATACTTGTCGTGACTCAAGCATATTAGGGTGGTCGGAAACACCATTGATAGCTTCAAAGACAGCCAGTACCGGCTTAGTTGCTGCCGTACTTTCATCTGAAAGTAACATATCCAACTGGCTTGATTGCGCGTAGGTTTCTTTGGCGTAAGCATACTGTGACGTGTTCATAATATTTTCAGTGAAAGCGAATTTATCGTACGCGCGTTCAATACCTGATACAACGGCACCGCGTCCAATAAAATAACTACCATAGCGGTCTGCGCCAGCCGTTGCTACTTCAACTGTTTGCCGAGAATAACCAGCAGTATTGACATTGGCAATATTATGTCCGGTCGTTGCCAGGCTCGCTTGTGATGAATAGATGCCCGACAAACCAATTTGAAATAGATCAGCCATTGAAATCTCCCGCTAACACGGCTTTAAATTCTGCGTGCTGCATAATTGCTTTAATTTTATCTGCGTATTGAGGATCCGTTGCATAACCTGCCTGCTGTAATTCTTCAATATAACGATCGTCATCGGTGCCTTGTTGCAGGGCACTCTCATAACGTTTGTTAGATGTGATAAAATCACGGTAATCGTCAAAGCTTTGCGCTAGACTGTTATAACTTCTAAAATTAGAACGACGCTTAACCCCAACGCCCTCTTCCACTTCCAAGCTATCTTTTGCAACTCTATCGCCCTGCCAGCTATTATTTGCTTTGATATTAAAAAGATTAAAACTACTTTTTTGATCTGCTGTCTGTATGATCTTTTTACCCCAACCGGTTTCTAGAGCTGATTGTGCGATTAATACAGCTGGTGAAACCCCTAACAACTGCGCCACTTTTTTGGCGTAGGGCAACACGGTTGTGATAAAGGATTCTTTATCCGTAAATTCAGGCTGTTTATCGAGCACTTCAAGCGGGATTACTGCGGACGTTTTATCGGGTTTATTTAACGTAATGGCGGGCAGCGCTTTTTCTAAATCGAACAGCGATTGTGGTTTATTATTGGCCATCGTTAACTCTTCCATCGGCACCGATTTGGGCGCCGCAATCGAGCTGGGGTCAAGCTGCCTAACCAATGCGTCGGCCAGCCCTAATGAACCATGGCGACTGATGTCTAGTGCGAGCTGCTTATCTTGCATATCGGTATAAAATTTAGTTTGTTTATTATTAAACGGGCTGTCAGTTTCAAAAGCTTCATTGGCTTGGCGCATCGATTTAATCAACATAGTCGCGAACATCGATTCAAATTGGTTGGCCACCTCACGAAGCGATTCTTTACCATTACTTTGAGCTTTTTGACGCAACTGATCCAGACCTTGTAAATCAAAGTAATTACTTGCTTGTGTTACTGTCTGATTAGCCATTGTCAGCCCCGTTTATTATCTATTACAAGTAATAAAGCAAAAACAGTGCCATTACTTCAATAAGCGCGTATTAATATATTACTTAATTGTCTTTATAAAAATGGTCAGTCACGTAAAATGCCCTTTTTTTCCAACAAGGACTCTCTATGATCAACCCCGTTTTACTTTCGGTTTGCGTGATGCTTGCGCTCTCTTTAATACGCATTAATGTGGTGGTGGCCTTAACGCTCAGTGCCTTAATTGGCGGTTTAAGCGCCGGTATGTCGATGAGTGATACGATCAGCGCATTTGAAGGCGGGCTCGGTGGTGGCGCAACTATCGCATTGAGTTACGCAATGTTAGGTGCCTTTGCTGTGGCGATTTCTAAATCAGGTATTACTGACCTGTTAGCACAAACCGTTATTAAAAAAATTCATGGTAGACACCCAGATCATCTCACCAATATGATTAAGTACTCTCTACTCACCTTAATCTTATTAATGGCCGTATCATCACAGAATATTATCCCTGTTCATATCGCTTTTATTCCCATTCTAATACCTCCTTTATTGACAGTATTTGCTAAATTACGCTTAGACAGACGTATGATCGCTTGTGTACTGACGTTTGGTTTGGTTACGCCCTATATGGTATTGCCTATCGGTTTTGGCGGTATCTTTTTAAATGATATTTTATTAAAGAATTTGCATGAGAATGGTTTAGATGTGACAGCAAGCCAAGTTCCCACTGCGATGATTCTACCCGCTTTAGGGATGGTTATCGGCCTGCTCATTGCGGTATTTATCAGTTACCGCAAACCGCGAATTTACAAGCACAAAGAGGTAGTAATCAAGCAAGCTGAATCTAGACAATTCAACATACGCCATATTGGAGTTGCTTTGGTAGCCATTATCGCTACATTAGCAACACAGCTTTTAACCGGCTCAATGATTATTGGTGCATTGGTAGGCTTTGTGGTCTTTACTGTCGGTGGCGTTATCGCATGGAAAGAGACCCATGATGTCTTCACCAAGGGTGTGCACATGATGGCGATGATCGGCTTTATTATGATTGCGGCAGCTGGTTTTGCGGCTGTGATGAAAGCCTCTGGGGGAGTTGAAACCTTAGTTGAAATGCTTTCTGCAAATATCGATCACAATAAACCACTAGCCGCGTTATTAATGCTGGTAGTGGGCCTGCTCGTGACGATGGGAATTGGCTCATCATTTTCCACCATTCCAATTATTGCCACCATTTATGTGCCACTTGCTATCGCATTTGGTTTTTCTCCTATGGCAACAATTGCCTTAGTTGGAACAGCAGCGGCATTGGGTGATGCAGGTTCGCCTGCATCTGATTCAACCTTAGGGCCAACATCGGGGTTAAATGCGGATGAAAATCACGACCATATTTGGGACACTGTCGTACCGACCTTTATCCACTACAATTTACCCTTAATTGTATTTGGTTGGTTAGCGGCTATGACGTTATAAAAAAGGTTGAAAAACTGCAAAAGAGGAGACTAAAAAGGGAAAGCCGAGTGTGACTTTCCCTTTTTATGTACAAAGATGTGTTAGATAATAATTAACTCACCTTGCAATGCACCTGCTTGCTTAAGCGCTTCTAAAATTGCCATTAAATCGCCAGGTGCCAACCCTACCTCATTCACTGCGCGCACTAATTCATTGAGACTGACACCGGTATTGAAGTTAAACATACGCGCATTTTCTTGGGTGACATTAATCATACTGTTATCCACCACTTCTGTATTCCCCCCCGCAAGTGCATTCGGCTGTGACACCGCTTTATTTTCACTAATCGTGACACTCACTCCGCCATGGGTGATCGCTGTTGGTAATAATTTAACATCTTGGCCGATCACAATAGTACCGGTACGTGAATTGACAATAATTTTTGCACTGCCGCGCGCCGGTTCAAATTGAAGGTTTTCTAAGGTTGATAAATAAGAGACCCGCTGCGAAATATCACGAGGGGCAAGCACCTGTACAGAGGTTGCATCTAATAAAGTAGCAGTATCTGGCCCCACTAAGTTATTAATCGTATCCGCCATTCTTTTGGCAGTGGTAAAATCAGACTGGTGTAGATTAAAGGTAATTGTATCACCTTGTGAAAAAGGAGATTTAACTTCACGCTCAACAATCGCGCCATTAGAAATCCGACCGACAGTCGGGGTATTGATTACCACTTTAGATCCATCTGCGCCTTCGGCACCCAAGCCACCGACGACTAAACTACCTTGAGCAAGTGCATAGACATTACCATCCACCCCTTTTAAGAAGGTTTGTAGTAGTTCACCACCACGCAGACTTTTCGCCTCACCAATCGCCGAGACGGTAATGTCAATTTTCTGACCACGCTTAGTAAACGGCTTTAATTCTGCAGTGATCGCAACTGGGGCAACATTTTTTATCTTTAATGTTTCACCAGCCGGAATATTGATGCCAAAATTACGCAACATAGTCGCAAAGGCTTGCTCTGTAAATTTACTGCTTTTTTCACCCGTTCCGGGTAAACCAACGACCAAACCATAACCCACCAGTTGGTTACTGCGCACCCCTTTTACGCTGGCAATATCTTTAATTCGCGCGGCATAACTGGGTGTTAAAAAGGTCATCAGTAAAACAGACAAGAGTAATCGCGATATTGCTTTCATAATCAGTTCCTTGTTTTAACTTTTAAGCTTTGAGTTTAAAATGGCCAATATGGACCATTGAAGAATGCCGTTAACCAGCCCTGTTTTTGGGTATTAGCGAAATCACCTGTGCCACCATACTGGATGCGAGCATTCGCCACGCGCATTGATGAAATCGAATTATCTGCTTGTACATCTTCTGAACGAATCACCCCTTTAATACGCACAAACTCTTCACCATTATTCAACATTAACCATTTTTCACCACGAATTTCTAGATTTCCATTACTTAATACTCGTGTCACATTGACGGTAATACTACCTTTTAAACTATTACTTTGATCAGCATCGGCATCGCCTTCAAACTGACTTGTTTGGCTTGAACCTATGCCAACACCTGTAATTGATATAGGACTTGTGCCCGTGCCGGGTAACGTCACTGGATCAATATCCAGATTGTAACTGTTGCTCTTACCCTGACTGCTGCCTGCTTTTTTCTTCGCAGACGTTGATTCGTCTAAATACACCGTAATAATGTCACCAATACGATGCGCTTTAATATCAGAATAAAGGTTATTAGCATAACTGTCTTGGTACATAGAGCCTGTAGTGGCAACGTCATAATCGGCCTCAACTGGCTCAACAGGCACAAACTCAGGATCATCTTTAACGCGCTCATTGGGCAGTGAGGTACAGCCTGCTAACAAAGCAAGGCTGACTAATAGTGTTAGTTTAAACATAACGCCCCCTATTATAATTGCTGGCTAACGTAAGAGAGCATTTCATCAACCGCTGAAATAACTTTAGAGTTCATTTCATAAACGCGCTGGCTTTCAATTAAGTTGACTAACTCTTCCGTTACATTAACGTTTGATGTTTCCAGCATGCCTTGACGTAAAA
Organism: Psychromonas antarctica; assembly: GCF_022267535.1. Lineage (GTDB taxonomy): Bacteria > Pseudomonadota > Gammaproteobacteria > Enterobacterales > Psychromonadaceae > Psychromonas > Psychromonas antarctica. The sequence goes on along the minus strand of NZ_JAHNZV010000001.1, from coordinate 154,576 downwards.
ATCCCATCCCGTCGCCACCAGGTACACCTTGTAGTGGTGCGCCACTGGATCCCGTTTCGGTATATAAATTCTCACCAATTGGCTCAAGCCCTGATGGATTCACAAAATCATTTACATTTAACTGACCAACCACTTGATTATCCGCTTGCCCAGCCAGACGCACAGAGACTTCACCTTGCGAACCGACACTGATTGATTGCGCATTAGCGGGTATCTGCACTTGCGGTAATAGCGGGTAACCGGATCCAGGCGTTACGATAATCCCCTCTTCATTTAACTGAAACTGGCCATTACGTGTATAACCAGAACTACCATCTGGCATCTCTATTTCAAAAAAACCACTCCCATCAATCATAATATCTAAGGAGTTATTGGTAGTCAGTGCATTCCCCTGCGCAAAATTCTTTTGCACCGCCACTACTTTGGCACCAGAGCCAATCATTAAGCCAGATGGCAGTTTAGTATTTTGTGTCGCATTGGCACCGGGCTGATTAATATTTTGATAGAGCAAATCTTCAAAAACCGCACGACTTTTTTTGAAACCGACGGTACTCGCATTGGCTAGATTATTAGAAATAGTTGCCACGTTGGTCTGTTGGGCGTCTAACCCTGTTTTACTTATCCATAAAGCGGGATGCATAACCTTTCTCCTTTATTAATTGAATGCCGATTGTTTAACAATGCCTTAGGCTTAAGTTACACAACACGCAATAGAGACTCAGAAGCTTTGTCCATCTCTTCCGCTTTGCTCATCATTTTAATTTGCATTTCAAATTGACGTTGTAAATTAATCAAACTGGTTAATTCACTGCTTAAATTCACATTAGAGGCTTCCAGTGTGCCGCTTTGCAGTGATACCTGTTCATCAAATTCAGGTTCTACGCCATCAATACGTCTAAATAAACCATCTTGGCCGCGCATTAAACCTTTCATGCTAGGATTCACTAGCTTCAGCTGGGCAACTTCTTCCATTGCATCAGCAGGGGCGCCTTCAGGACGAATTTCAACCACACCATCTTTACGAATACTAAATTTTTCAACGGGTAACGGAATAAAAACGGGATTACCTTGTCTATCTACCAGCTGATTCCCCTGAGTATCCACGAGGAAACCTTGTTGATTAATATTTAAGCCGCCGGAACGTGTCATCGCTTCACCGCCTAATTGCGAATCAACGACTAACCAACCATCACCTTCAATCGCAACATCTAAATCTCTACCTGTCGTTTGTAATATACCGCTTTCAAAGTTTTGCCCTGGCTCTTCGGTTAAAGAGAAAACACGAGTCGGTAACCCCTCTCCATAAGCCTGCATGCTGCGGGCTTGTTCGAAACTGGATTTAAATCCAGTTTTACTTGCATTTGCGAGGTTATTACCATGAATTGCCAAAGCATTCATACTCTCTTTGGCACCAGACATTGAGATATAAAGAAAGCGATCCATTTGTGTTCCTTAAACGATTGGGTTTTATAATAATAAATATGCAAAATATGCGCCAATAAAACAAAAATGGAAAATAAAAAAACGCACCTAAATAGGTGCGTTGATTAAAGTAGGAGAACCCTGATAGAACAGATTATCTGATCTGTAAAATAGTTTGTTGTAATGTGTTATCTATCTCTAATGCACGTGAGTTAGCTTGGAAGTTTCTTTGTGCTGTGATCAAATCGACTAGCTCCGTCGTTAAATTGACGTTAGATTGTTCAAGTGCTGCCGAGTTAATCGCGCCAAATGAGCCAGAAGCCGCCTCTCCCGCAATAGGATCTCCCGAATTTTGCGAGGCAGTCCAATTTGAACCATTTTGCGAAAGACCTTGCTCATTACGAAAACGGACGATGGCAACGCGTGATAAAGGCTGTGATGTCCCATTACTGTATGTCGCTTTGACCAGACCATCACTGCCAATTTCCACACCAGTTAATCGTCCTACGGTTAACCCGTCTTGCTCTAACGCGGTCACTTGAAATGAAGAAGCAAACTGAGTTGGCTCTTTAAAGTTTAGGGTAAATGCCTGACTACCATCTGCACCAGCGTCTAAAACTTTTGCGCCATTAACACCTAATGGTTCGAAGGCAAGATTTGCAGGAGAACTTCCCGTATAACCACCGACCGCATCAAAGGTTAATACCACACCCGTATGAATCACACCATCAGTATCAGTATAAGATGCATCCAATGGAGTACCATCTGCAGATCCATCACCATCGGCATCAATATCATAGGTAACAGTCGCTTCAGCCCCGGTTGTGGTGTCCCACGCATCGACAGCTTTATTGTCAACAGTAACAAAGGTTATCCACTGGTTAGTATCTGTATAAGATCCATTTTCTGGCTTAATATAAAAAGTGTTAGCAGTATGTGATTGCCCTAACGAATCATAGATAGTTACCGATGTTGCATTATTATAAGTAGCTGGATCATTTGGATTAAAATTAGCGGGATCAAGGGTTGTAGCATCTGAAGGTAAATTCAAAGTAATACCAATTTCTGAAGTCTTGACTGGGGTACCTGCCGTTTCTGGAATGCGAATCGGCTCCGTAGTACTTAAACTCACAGAGGATGAATCTCCATCACTATTAACCGGAAAGGCTTGCAAGTAGTTACCGCTATTATCAACAATATAATTGTCATTATTAAGTTTAAATTCGCCACCGCGTGTATAACTTAAATCGCGCTCACTAATATCAGCCGATGTAGCAAAAAAACCACTGCCTGTAATCGCTAAATCCAACGGGTTTTGCGTAAACTTCAAGCTACCCTGACTAAATTGCTGCGCAACAGCGGCAATAGAAACACCATCGCCAGTTTTTGTTTTGCTGTTAGAAAAGAGTGAGTTGGCATAGACACTATCAAACTCCGCACGCGATTCTTTAAAGCCAACTGTATTAACATTGGCAATATTATTTGCAGTCGTATCCAGATCACTTTGAGCTGCCGATATTCCGCTTAATGCTACATTAAAAGACATAATATTTTCCTTTTATATATTTTCTGCAACTTCAATTGCATCTGTAAGTTTGATACCACCTAAACCTTGTAGATTTAGATTAACCCCTGTTTGTCCGCCACCTAAACTGACACTTTCGACATGCGCATATGATGCAGTCGTTAATTCTTCACCTTGACCGTTAACTAAGCCGTTTGCTTTTAATGTGTATTGACCAGCCTTAACACGATTCCCCTGTGAATCTAAACCATCCCATGAAAAACGTTTATTACCGGCTCCAATATCGCCGAGGCTTATCGAACGGACAACGCTGCCATTAGCATCTTCAACGGTGAGCATCGCACTATAAGCCCCTGTTGTGGTGCTAATTGAGCCTGATACACCGCCAGTTTCCGGCAGATAAGAGATATTGCTGGGGATCAGCACTTTTTTGCCCACGAGCGATGATGCTTCTAAGGCTTGGCTTGAGGTCAGAACTTCTTTCATTCCAGCAAATTCACTGCCCATAGTGGTAATACCCTCGGCAGTGGTAAACGATGCCATTTGCGCAATCATTTCCGAGTTATCAACCGGTTTAAAGGGATCTTGATAAGCAAGTTGTTGTGATAGCAAGGAAAAGAAGTCTTCTTGATTTAACTGCTGCTTGGCATCTATCTCTTTATTAGCAGCAACTTGATCTGCTGTTAATGGCGTAGTTAGATTCAATGCGCTGTAATTACTAATTGTCGTCATAGATTACCCCTTGCCCATCTGCAATGTACGGCTTAACATTTGTTTGGCTGCATCGGCAATCTGCACATTGGTTTGGTAAGCTCGCGACGCACTAATCATATTGGCCATCTCTTCCATCACATTAACGTTTGAATGATATATAAAACCATCGGCATCTGATTTTGGATGGTTTGGTGCATACTCTTTATTTAAAGGCGCATCACTTTCAACAATACCTTGTACTTTCACACCCACGTCACTGCTTAAACCACCTTGAGCACGGTTTAATTCCGCTGCAAAAATAGGTTGGCGAGATCGGTAGGTTTGCTCTGCACTACTGCTGACACTATTCGCATTTGCCAAATTACTGGCAGTGGTATTTAATCGAACAGACTGAGCGCTCATACCGGTTGCTGATATGTCTAATACTCTTAATAAACTCATCATGATTCTCCTAGCGACTGATTATTGACCTTTAATGGCCTTGCGCAAACCTGAAATTTTACTGTTGAGAAAATCTAAACTGGCCTGATATTCCATACTGTTTTTCATAAATAGGTTACGTTCCACTTCTACATCGACGGTATTACCATCACCAGTATCAGGTTGATTACCCGTACGAAACAGTTCGCCAGACTGAGCCAAAGAAAAAGATTGGGCAGATTTATGGCTCTCATTGGTGCGAGTTAAGCTCATGCCAGAACGAGATCGCGCACTTTGCAATGCGTCTTTAAAGTCAATATCTCGTGCTTTGTAATTGGGTGTATCCGCATTGGCGATATTACCCGCCAAAATTTCAGTTCGCTGAGCACGAATACCCAAAGTATGTTGATGAATTCCTAATGCACTTTCAAAGTTAATCGCCATAAATTTCTCCTATGAAAAATATAATGCAAACTTTATGCCATAAAAAAAATTACTCAGTAGAGTTAATAAAAAGAGAGGGATTTATACCCATTATATTACTTAAATGTTCTATTTTAGCCTAGAGAAAATAGGGTAAAACAAGGCATGTATTTCAGTAACTGATTGTTATAATTTAAAAACAAACCAAAAAAGTAAATGTTATGTGTGTTTAACTAGCATCCATTTAAACAAGCATAAATGAAGAGATAATGAGTAGATTTTGTCTTACATAAATAAGCGAGGCACTATTGCGCGGACAATCGCATAAATAATTGATTGTTGGAAAGGTGGTAATGTAAAACAAAGGGGGCTGATTACTTGGGTGGCAAAACTTGCCTCTTTATTGGCAATAAAGAGGCAAGTTTTCATGGTTAATATTTAACTTTTAAGTTTATAAATAATACCAGGGTTACAACGCACCATCTCAAACTTATCGGTTAGCCCTGTTATCGATTCTGATGCGCCCATAATCAAATACCCACCAGGATTTAAAGCCGTTGCGAACTGATTTAGAATTTTAGATTTCACTTCACTTGAAAAATAGATAAGTACATTACGACAAAAAATAATATCAAACTTACCCAATATAGAATAACTGTCTAATAAATTGTAACTTCGAAAGTTAGTCATTTTTTTGACTTCGGTTTTAATTTGCATTTTACCAGAGCCGTCATTGACACGATCAAAGAACTGCCTTTTACGTTCATCAGATAAACCTCTTGATAAAGCAAGCATATCGTACGCTCCAATTTTGCATTGCTCTAACATCGTATTAGAAATATCCGTACCAACGATCTGAACATTCATACCTAAAACAGCTTTTTGTTTTTGATACTCAATTGCCGTCATCGCAATAGAGTAAGCTTCTTGTCCAGAGGAACTCGCTGCCGACCACATTTTAATACTCTTTTTTTTCTCCAATATTTCAGGAAATATTTTTTGAGACAGTAATTCGAAAGGGTATTTATCCCGAAACCATAAAGTTTCATTGGTAGTCATTGCATCAATAACGGCTGTTCTCAATTCTCTATTTTTGTAACTCATTGATTGATGGATTAAATCAGAGAGTTTTTCAATTGAAAACTTAGTCATTAAAGGGATTAATCTACTTTTTACAAGATATTGCTTATTCCCCCCGAGCACGATTCCACACTGTACTTCTAGAAAATCAGAAAATTGTTTATAAATATCATCTGAAAGTGCTCTCACAAATTGTTTCTCACTTATTATTTTTTAGGGCGTCTAGGTGGATAACCCTTTGCACTGCTGTTGCTAATTCATCTGGATTAAATTTAGCAATAAAATCATCCGCACCGACTTTCTCAACCATCGCCTGATTAAAAACACCGCTTAAAGATGTGTGTAAAATAATATGAAGACCCGCCAAATCAGGATTTGCTTTAACGTTAGCAGTCAACGTATAACCATCCATTTCAGGCATTTCCACATCAGAAATCATTAATGCATAACGGTCTGTAACAGGTTGTGTTTTTGCTATATCTTGTAATAGAAGAAGCGCCTCTTTACCGTCTTTAACTAAATCACACTCAATGCCCAATGCCGTTATAGCTCTTTGTATCTGCTTACGCGCAACAGAGGAGTCATCAGCAACAAGAATTTTCTTATTTGCTATTTTTTCTTTTATTCCTTCTTCAATCACATTCGCAGCCACTTCGGTATTCACAGGCGCTATTTCATCAAGAATTTTTTCCACATCAAGAATTTCAACTAATGAACCATCGATCTCGGTTACTGCGGTTAAATAGTTATAACGTCCAACACCACTAGGTGGCGGTAAAATATTTTCCCAGTTGATATTAATGATGCGTTCAACAGAATCCACTAAAAATCCCTGCACCGAGCGATTATATTCGGTGATGATAATAAAACGATCAGCTATATTATCAAGAGCCCGCCCTCCGGTTGCTAAATTCATATCAATAACAGAAATAGTTTTTCCGCGAATATTGGCAATACCCCTAATTGATGGATGAAGTTTAGGGAGACTAGTCAAAGGGGGACATTGCAAAACCTCTTTCACTTTAAATACGTTGATGCCATAGCGTTGAATTCCTCCTAATTTAAAAAGCAGTAGCTCAAGTCTATTTTGTCCAACTAATTGAGTGCGCTTGTTTACTGAATCTAACACGCCAGCCATATTCTCTTCCTTTTATATTCTTATCGGTATTTACAAGCAGTCGTACTATTATGACGACAATCGCGTTAGTATTAATGTATCACTGAAACGGTAATTCATTAACGAATAAGGTCATTATTTTGATATATATTCTCATTATCTTGCTTAGTTTAGGCTCTTCTTGCACTTTTGCTGAAAGCAATTACCGAAAAGAGATCGAAAATTTTGCTGAGTCTCTTATTTTTGCAAAATATGAAGCTTCAAATAAGCACAATAGTGAACAAAAACTACAAATTAAAATAGCACCTCTTGATAAACGACTCACTTTTACCGCCTGCACGGCTGATCTGACAGGGGAAATTATTGGTAACGAGATAAAAAAAAATATATCGATTAAAGTGACCTGCTTAGATGACAAACTATGGTCAACTTATGTGCGTGCCAGAATACATATATTATTACCACGTATTGTTACCAGCCAATCACTCCGAAAAGGACAACGACTTAGTTTAGCAAATATAAAATCTAGTTTCGTTAATAAATTACAAATTAGAAATGGCAGTTTTTCCGATATTGAACTATTAATTGGAACACGCTTAAAACGAAATTTGTCAGCGAATAAAATAATCAAAGATAGAGATGTCTGTTTTGTTTGCAAAGACGACAAAGTAACTATCCTAGCAATTAATAGTGGCTTATCAATTAAAGCTTCAGGAATTGCGCTAAGTGATGCTAATATTGGTGGTACCGTAAGGGTTAAAAATTCACGCACGCAACGCATTATTGTCGGAAGAGTTTCGGCCCTAAAAGAAGTTCAGGTGTCATTCTGATTTTTTGTTATTTATTACTAAAGAAATAATTGTATCCGCCGATATAATTATTACGTGATACTTTTGGAATATTATTATGAGTATAAATATAAACCGACAAGCACCCCAAAAAAACATTGTGATTGAGCAAAATAAAGTTCAAAAACAACAGGATGTCAGTCAGCAAACTCAAACAGCGAGCAGCGGTAGTAGCAAAGATTCAGTGCAACTTACCCCGCAAGCGTTAACCTTAAATAAAATGCAAAAACAATCATCAGAAGAGCCACAGGTGAATCAAAAGCGCATTGAAACACTGAAAGCAGCTATCTTAAATGGTGATTATAAAATCAACACAGAGCGATTAGCAGAAAAGCTTAGTCAATTTGAAGGTGATTTTAGTAAAGCATTTGGTTAGTTGAAACATTAAGAGAATAGATACGAATATGCTATTAGCACAACTGACTCAACAATTAGAATCGGTTCAAGCGTTACAGTTAACACTTGAAGCAGAGACTGCTTGCCTAAAAGAAAAAAACTTTTCACAGCTTAATGAAATTCTGCTGAAGAAGCAGAAATTATTACACGTTATCAATGATCTTGATAAAATTCTTGCTACAAAAATATCACAGAACGAGATAAAAGAAGATAAAGAATTGCGTGCCATAAAAGACAAAATTGAAAATCTACTTCCAATTTGTCAAAAAAACAACGCAGTGAATGGCCAACTAGTTGAGTTAAGCATGAAAAGTAATAAACACTTAATGCAACTGATAAAACAAGCCACAGGAAAAAATTCAGTCACTTACGATCAAAAAGGGGCACTTAATAGTGCGAGTCTACTAGGCAAAGATATTCAAGCTTAACCTACCGCTAACATTGATCCTTCTTAATACTTAACTCCTTAGTAATAAATTTGTTTTTCAACTTGTATTACCTGCATCTCCTTTTCATTAAACTCAGGGGCCTGTATAAAAAAGAGGCTTCTCATATTTAACTCCAACTCGGTGATGTAGATATCTCCCCGATGATAACTCTTTAAAACGCGTGCGCCCCTAACCAGTCCCTGTACACGACTTTCAATCTGATCACTCTGTAAGCTAGCATTAGTAACACTATTTTCGGCATTCAGTAAAACACCATAAATCTGTTCAGCTAACTCTTTATACGCCTCCAACTTCGAGGCTTTAATAGCGTTTAACATCTGCACATCAAAGGTTGCTCCTTTCTGAGCTGCAATTGGCGCATAACCGACAGACGTAAAAGTGTATTGATAACGCTCCATTGCGCTATCATGTTGCTTAATTTGATCATTTGATTTAGCACAGGAGAATAAAGAAAGGGATACGCTAACTAACAGCGTCGATAAAAGAATTGAATTCAACCTATATTGGCATTGCATAATTTATTCCTTGCTTAGTCTAATCGGCGTCAAAAACCCCCACACCTGCAATATCAAGCAAGAAACAAGCCATGACAAACTAAATTTATTTTTTATTTAACTAAACGCACCTGACTTCTACCTTTTTGCGCTAAATCACTATCGCGAGAAAAATATTTCTTATTTTGATAATCATACTCCCCTCCGACGAACATAGTTTCTGGTATAAAAGCACTGCTAGTCGATTCAACTCGCTTTGAGTTTATATTAACAATACGCACGTTAATGATCAGCCCTTCTTCATTACGAGACATTGTCCCCGCTAATATATGCTGAACATCGACACTTTTACTTAATTTTTTCCAGTCTCGTGTTAACGCAAATTCACCTTGTGGAGTGAGCTGAATATCCCCTGTTAGCTTAAAATCAATAATATTCAGATCACGAATGTGAAGTTCATGAATAAATTGCTCTGAAATTGTTTGCCCAACCCAATTGGTTACTTGATGATCTCTTAAATCAACGATAGAGGTTAATGCAATAGCGCCAAAACGGTATTTTTGCGGGAAGTTGGAGAGTAACTGATCTGCCATTTTACTGACAACGTCTGACAATATCAGCGATTTTTCACCATTGAATAAATATAAATGTCCATAACCAGTCGGCTCAATAGCAGTCACTAGCGCATCATGATCTACATCGAGGTTTTCATCGGACTGATTCGTAGAATGAGCAATATAATAATAAAGAGAGTCATCACTGCTTGCTCGTTCTATGTTGGCTACTGGCGTAACGTCTTTTTCAGACTCATCTGACGATAGCTGGGTACACCCCTGTAGCAGTAATAATGTGATGGAGATTACCAATAAATTTCTCATTTAATACCTACCTTGGGCAATGAACTAACTAATAAACAGATCTATAAATTCATCAAAAGGTATCGGCAAAACCGAGAATAACTTTAATAAATATTACCATTATAGGTAATATTTAATTTATGGTGCAAATCTTGCTTAGTTTATAAACGCTAAGAGTATGCGCTAGTATTTTCATATTGAGACTAAAGGTAATCCAATGAGCAAATCTTTTATATTCATATTACTGCTGTTTTGCAGTGTCACAAACGCACAATGGTTCCAATCATCTGGCGAGGCTTTCATTATCGATAATGATCTAGACAGTGCCCGTGAGAAAGCACTTAAACAAGCAGTAAAAAACGCTTTACTCTTCTCAGGCGGAACAATATCAAGTTTGCAACAGGTGAATAACGGCATACTTGTAGAGAACCAATTGCTTCTTAATAGCGAAGGAGAAATAAAAGCTTTAACGATGATCGATGAAACAGAGGAGAACAATAAAATAAGCGTGACAATAAAAGTGGATATAGAAGTACCCAAAGATAACTGCCAAGGCAGCAATTATCCTAAATCAATTTCAATAACACGTTTTAAATTAAATAATCCGGATCAAGCCGTAGATGGTAATTTGCACGCAATTAATCAACAGGTAACCAAAACGCTTTATAACCTACTGGCACTTTCACCGCAAACTTTAAATCTAAGGCAGTTGGTCAATATCCCCGTAAAATTAGGTGAAAAATATAATGACCGTAATCTTGTTGATACCTTACGCGCGCTATCAACACAAACCGACAGTCAATATATTGTTTATGGTGAAATCAATGATCTTTCAGTGGAATTTAAAAGCAAGAACTCAATCAGTTATTGGCTAAGTAATCCCCCCCGCCACTTTTATCTGACAGTGTACCTCTACGACGCACTACAGGGAGAATTACTAGTAACTAAACAGTATAGAGCAGAAGCGTTATGGCAATATAATAAACATGCAACAGCGGATTTACACAGTAAATTGTTTTGGCAGAGAGATTATGGACAAGCGATTATCTCCTTGCTCGATGATGTTAATGTTGACTTAGAAAGGCATCTGCAATGCAAATTGCCAACTGCAAAAGTAATTTCTGTACACAATAATAGTGTACAAATCAACTTAGGGGCACTCAACGGCATTAAGAAAGGGGCTCTGTTAGGCTTATCCTATTCAAGTAATTATAAAGACCAATTTGGTATTGAACGAAGTGCCGAAAGTCACTACCAAGATGCGATGGAAGTTATTGAAGTACATGAAAAAAGTGCTATTCTACGCACAATAGACAAAGCGCCACTGGGTAATATTCAAATTAATGATTTAGCGCGAATTAAACAATAAATTATTGCATAATGTCTTTATAATCAATAGACTTAGCGATATCTCTTTATAGCTCAACAGGATAGAGCACCCGCCTCCTAAGCGGATGATCGGGGTTCGAGTCCCTGTGGAGAGACCAATCATCACAAAATCTGCACAGTTAGCAATTACAACATTTAATCTCACAACCTAAAATCAGGTGTAGATATCTCAGGGCTCCCCATAATGAGTAGACACCATCTATAGTTAGATTATATCTAATATTGAGGTGATTTATGACCAAGAAACAAGAAGAGCATTTAACACCCAAAGATGATCCCGGTCTTCACCTTCTTCTGGAACATGAAGATCCTACCATTCGTTTTTTGCATATAATCATACGCATCGCAGTAAAAATACTTGCCGTGCTCATGGTTCTTGTTATCGTCTGGGGGATTGGTGATGTTATATATGTATTATATCAACGACTCTCCGAACCTCCGTTCTTGCTTTTGCAGATTGATGATATTATTGCAACATTTGGGGCCTTTTTGGCAGTCCTTATTGCGATCGAAATATTTGTTAATATAAGTATGTACCTCAGCAGCAATGTTATACCTGTGCGTTTAGTTATTGCAACAGCGCTTATGGCTGTTGCACGAAAAGTGATTATTTTTGACTTTAATGAAATGCAACCGGAATTTGTATATGGAACGGCAGCCGTTATTTTGGCATTAGGGGTAACGTATTGGCTAATCACAAAAAGAACCTAATAATGCCTATTCAACTCATTGTTGGACATTCAATTAATAGATTTGATATACATTACTGTACTTGGATTTAATGTCGTTGTCGCAGTTGTGCTAGCAGTTAAAAGTTGCAAAGTCAGCATTTACAGCACTCGATAAAGGAGTCACCATTACCCTCATACTGCGCCTAATTATGGTCTCCGATCAGAGTCCTGATAAAGCACCTTGAGGTATCATGGGTATAGGAGGGAATATGAAAATTAGGTTTATGAAAAATACGGATTTAGAAGGTGCTGCTAGTGTCCATCAGTTAGCCTTCGTAAGGCAAAAAAACTCATACCAATGGATGCAATGCAACTTTAACGCCTCCCCCTCGATCTTTAATATTTGTCGCTGAAACTAATGACGAAATTACTGGTTATATAATTTGGCTTCAAAAGAGTGGTTTCCGTCCTGCAGCCGTTCTTGAGCTTGAGCAACTAGCAGTATCACCAAATTTCCAAGGGCAAGGGATTGGTCGAAAGTTGATTAATGAATCACTTCCTTTAGTCAAGAAACAGCTGTTATTACACGGTTCGACTGTAAAGCATATTTGGGTGACAACGCGTGCAGATAATTTTGCACAGGCACTATATAAAAAAACATTGGGCGCTGAAATCGAAACAACCATTAAGAACCTTTATTCCGCCGATGAAGTTCTCATGATAGCGCGCAACGTCAGTGGATAAAAATAAGAGCAAGCAAAAGCAAGCACAGACAGGCGGGGACGAAAGCACCATCGGCCCTCGAGTACTCGTGCGAGCATGCATGCGCCAGTCTGGTTTTGATTTCATGGACAACATCTGAATGCGCTCTGATTTCGACGGCGCCTTCGCCCCGTTTGTCAACGTTCCGGTATTCGCTGTGGACTGCAGTTAGAGCGAGCCTGTATGCCTACGGAACGGCTGAAAACATGGTGCATCGCGGAGAAGTGGGTCGAAGGAGAGCATATGTTGGTCGCCGGAGCCCCCTGTGGTGTCGGCTCTGCCGTCGTGCAGTTGGCGAAACGACGGTGAGTCACTGTAACTGTAATTGCAGTAAAGGCCAAGATGAAGCAAGTGCTTTCCCTCGGAGCCGACGTGTTATCGAACGTGAACAGGATGTTGTTGTCAGCCTCGGGGACTCAGTAGATGTCGTATTGACAATGTTGCGGGGGAGTTTTTGGCGGCCTGTTGAAAGTACGGAATCGCAGTGGAAGATATGTTTCCTCGAAGCCCCCCGACATGCACATTTTTTATCTGAAAGATTTGCAGTTGCTAGGCTGTACGACATGGGGCGAACCCGTTTTCTCAAAGATGATTACTTGCATTGAACGCGGCGAGTTGCGACCACTTGTAGCAAAGACATTTCCGCTCGAAAGGATTGCGGACACACAAAGCGAGTTCCTCGAGAAAAAACATGTCGGCGATTTCGTTTTGATCCCACGACCATTGGGGGCTTGATGCAGGGCAGTTGTTGTAACTGGCGACTGCTTTTATTGTGCGCACAAGGTTCATCAATATGCCATCGATAAGCGGCCGACAAAGTAAATAACCTCAGCTTGGGATAAGCAACTCGATACAGCGCAGCTATTTCAAGTTGAGGTTAAAATAAAAATGGAAATCACCGTCAGGTTATAGCAATTTCATTAAAGGGGGATATTTAGGCGCAAGGGAAATAGTTATACATGCTTATGCACTTAACTCAGGTGAAAATGGGAAAAGATAAAAACTCGTCAAAAAATTGCACCACAGAGTAAAATGAGGGAAAACAGAGAAAAACATAAAAAATAATAATTAGCTTATATTTTAGTCTATTAGTTTTTTCTCTGTATAACGCGCAGCGCCTCTGTTAATGAATGCGAACCGAAACGCAGTTTCGCAGTCGCATGAAGTGTGCGTGGTAGTGGTTTTAATCTTTTTACAAAAAATAACCTGAGTCATCTACATAAGCATGTAGCTATATTGGGTATTACAGCCCCATCGCATAGCGCATCACCTGTTTTTTAAGCGCGCCACTATTCTGCGCCAAGTGCAAAATCCCCTTACGTAATAGACGCAGCGAATCTAATTCACACTTACTACTTTTATAAAAAAGATCCATCGTTGTCTGCATCAGCAGGTTGGCTGGTTTTCTTTTTGCTTCATAACGTTTGAGTAAAACGGGGATAGGCAAGTCAGAGCTATTTTCCAGTAGTTCGACTAAACACTGCACATCTTTAAAACCAAGGTTAACCCCCTGCCCAGCTAATGGGTGAATAGTATGCGCTGCATCACCTAAGAGTACACATGAGCCTTTATAATAGCGCTGCGCATGACGACGCGTTAAGGGAAATGAGCCATTATCTTGCACACTGAAAGCAAACGGCAATACAGGAAACTCTTCAATAATCGCCTTTTTTAATTGCACTTTAGATAAAGAATTTAAGTATTTTATTTTTTGCGGATGATGATACCAAACTAAGCTGGCGTTATTGTCTGCAAGAGGTAAAAAAGCGCATGGTCCGCTTTCACGAAACTCCTGCCAAGTGATATTTTGCTCTGGCGCATCGGTTTTAATATTAATCAGCATGCAGTGTTGGCGATAATCCCATGCCGTAATAGCGATATTTAATAAACCTCGCACTGCCGATTTTGCGCCATCACATGCGATTAACAGCTGCGCATCAATACGCTGATTATTATCCAGATAAACACTAACACCTGAGTCAGCGTTATGAAGAGTGCGCACTTCCCGCCCTTCATAAAAGCGCACATTGGCACAACTTTTTAGAGATTGCCATAACACAGCTTGAATCCAGCGATTTTCGGCAATATAACCTAATGCATCAAGACCTATTTCAGTGCTATCGAAACAGAGTTTTTCGCTGCCCTTTTCCCAAGTTTGTAAGCGTTGATACGCACATAACCGATTTTTCGGAAGTAGATTCCAGACGCCCGCTAATTCAAGTAATTTTTTACTTTGCGCGCTAAAGGCTGAGACTCGCAGATCAAAAGGTGAATTTTCAAGAGGAGAAATCAGGTCTTTGTTTTCAATAAGGTGAATATATTCACCTTTTTGGGCTAATAACAATGCAGTTAAAGCACCAACTAAACCGCCGCCAACCACAATGACTTGCCTATTTTCCATTCCGAATTTCCTTGTTAATATAAACCACAAACATTGTAAGCAAATTATCCTGACTAATGGAGAAAATTTGTTAATTTAATGTACCGTTGCACGAAGCGTTAGGATAGGCAAACAAAAAGTAGCAAGTTAGTCTTGATCTGCGTAAAATGCGACCTCTTCATTTTAGAATAACCGTATGAGCAGTAAATTATGAGTATGAAATTACACGTCAAAACTTGGGGTTGCCAGATGAATGAGTATGATTCATCTAAGATGGCCGATCTTTTAAATTCCACCAACGGTTATATCACAACCGATAATGCAGAAGATGCTGACGTTATTTTATTAAATACCTGCTCAATTCGTGAAAAAGCGCAAGAAAAAGTATTTCACCAACTCGGGCGCTGGAGAAAATTAAAAGATAAAAACCCAAATTTAATTATCGGTGTGGGCGGTTGTGTTGCCTCTCAGGAAGGCAAAGCTATCCGCCGTCGGGCACCCTATGTTGATATTATTTTTGGCCCACAAACTTTGCACCGTTTGCCTGCGATGATCAAGCAGGTTCAACAGGGTACTGGTGCCGTTGTTGATGTCAGTTTCCCTGAAATTGAAAAATTTGATTGCTTACCAGAGCCGAAAGCAGATGGTGCAACTGCGTTTGTATCGATAATGGAAGGCTGTTCCAAATACTGTACCTACTGTATTGTCCCTTATACTCGCGGTGAAGAAGTGAGCCGCCCGCTTGATGATATACTATTGGAAATAGCTCAGTTGGCAGAGCAAGGGGTACGTGAAGTTAACCTGTTAGGTCAAAATGTAAATTCATTTATCGGGGCCACACACGATGGTGGAACCTGCAGTTTTGCTGAGCTATTGCGCTATGTCGCATCTATTGACGGCATCGATCGCCTACGTTACACCACTAGCAACCCGCTCGATTTTACAGATGATATTATTGATGTATACCGAGATACTCCTGAGCTAGTGGATTTTTTGCACCTGCCGGTGCAGGCAGGCTCTGATCGCATTTTAAATCTGATGAAACGTGGACATAGTGTTGCACAATACAAAGATATAATTGCCCGTTTAAAAGCAGTCCGTCCTAATTTAACACTAAGCTCAGACTTTATTGTCGGTTTCCCCAATGAAAGCGAGCAAGATTTTGAGCAGACAATGGGGCTGATCAATTATATCGGTTTTGATACAAGTTACAGCTTTATCTACAGCCAACGCCCAGGCACGCCGGCTGCTGATATGCCTGATGATGTCACACTAGAAACGAAAAAGCAGCGCTTAGCGATACTGCAAGATAGAATTCATCAGCATTCCCAGCAAATTGGCCGCCGCATGGTCGGCTCTGTACAGCGCATTTTAGTGGAGGGGCCTTCACGAAAAAACATTATGGAACTCTTTGGCCGTACTGAAAACAACCGTATAGTTAACTTTGAAGGCGATCATCGCTCTATTGGTGGGTTTGTTGATGTGGAAATTACAGAAGTGCATAGCAACTCGATTCGCGGTAAATTTATCCGTGACGAATCTGAAATGAACTTACGTGCAGCTATTCGCCCTAGCGACATCGTTAATAAACATCAAGACACCTTAGGTGTTTCATCATTTACACCAGAATAAAAAAGGCTCACCATTTTGACTACAAAGCTGACTACAGTTCATCTTGATTTAGTACCTGAAGATACAAGCCGCTTAGCCGTATTATGCGGTGCTTTTGATGACAATCTAAAACAGATTGAACGCCGTTTAGGTGTTGAAATTATTTACCGCAATGCCCACTTTCAAGTTGTCGGAGAGCATCGCTACGCTCAAGCTTGTTCTGACCTATTAAAAGAGCTGTATATTGAAACGCAAACTATAAAAGGTAAAAGCCCATCATTACCTGATAGTAATGTGCATCTTGCGCTGCAAAATTTATTTGCTACTCACCGTTTGCTGGAAGTACTGCCAGCAGAGCAAGAAAATGATTTTCAACATCTTTCTATCAAAACTAAACGTGGCGTAATTAAACCGCGTGGCGAGAACCAAACTAAATATATTAATAATATTTTAAAAAATGATATCAGTTTCGGTGTTGGTCCGGCCGGTACCGGCAAAACCTATTTAGCGGTGGCTTGTGCTATTGAAGCATTAGAACGCCAAGAAGTACGCCGTATTCTGCTCACTCGTCCTGCGGTCGAGGCGGGTGAACGATTAGGTTTTTTACCAGGCGACTTAGCGCAAAAAGTGGATCCTTATTTACGCCCTTTATATGATGCTTTATTTGAGATGTTAGGTTTTGAAAAAGTGGAAAAACTGATTGAACGTAATATCATTGAAATTGCACCGCTTGCTTATATGCGCGGACGCACCTTAAATGATGCTTTTGTGATTCTAGATGAAGCACAAAACACCACGATAGAGCAGATGAAGATGTTTTTAACTCGTATCGGTTTTAATTCCACAGCCGTGATCACCGGTGATATCACGCAAATCGATCTGCCACGCCATCAGAAGTCTGGCCTGCGCCATGCGATTGAAGTACTTAACGGGGTCGAAGAAGGTATCAGCTTTAGTTTCTTTGTTGCCGATGATGTGGTGCGTCATCCGGTTGTTGCTCGTATTGTAAAAGCCTATGAGGCCTTTGAACGTCAAGCTGAAATAGTAGGAAAAAAATAATGGATCTGTTTGTTGATCTTCAAATTGCTAGTGCTAATGAAGATGCATTACCTGAATTAAGCGCAATCGAAGAGTGGATCCACGCGGCGATTATTGCCGGCAGTGAGACAACACCTAAAGAAGCTGAATTAACCGTCCGTATCGTTGATTCAGCGGAAAGCCAACAATTGAATTTTCAATACAGGCACACAGATAAAGCGACTAATGTGTTGTCATTTCCTTTTCAAAATCCACCTGGGATCACGTTGCCTTTACTCGGCGATCTGGTAATCTGTAAACAGGTAGTCGAAAATGAAGCCAAAACACAAGGTAAACCTTTAACTGCGCATTGGGCACATATGCTTATTCATGGCACGCTGCACCTGCTAGGTTATGATCATATCAGTGATCAAGAGGCTAACGAGATGGAAACCCTAGAGACAAAACTGTTAATCGAATTGGGTTTTGCCGATCCATACTTAAGTGAAAAAGAGTAAATAAAATTAATGTCAGATGACAAAGCCCAATCAGTACAAGATAATTCAAAATCCGGACTATTCGATAAAATCGGTAATCTATTCCAAGGCGAGCCGAAAAACCAACAAGAGTTACTGGATATAATTCAAGGCGCAAAACAACGCGAAGTCATAGATCAAAAAACCAAAGAAATGATCAAAGGCGTGTTAGATGTATCTCAATTACGCGTCCGCGATATTATGATCCCGCGTTCACAAATGGTTACTTTAGGTTTGCATCAAACCGTTGACGAATTTCTGCCTGAAATTATTGAATCAACGCACTCACGCTTTCCTGTTATTACTGAAGATAAAGATCATGTTGTCGGCCTATTGCTCGCAAAAGACCTCATTAAATTTGGCTTTACCACAGAAGCCAATGACTTCAAAATTGAAGACATTCTCCGCGAAGCGGTCGTTGTACCTGAAAGTAAGCGCTTAGACTCCTTATTAACAGAGTTTCGCAGCAAACGTTATCATATGGCCATTGTTGTCGATGAATATGGCGGTGTATCGGGACTGGTGACCATTGAGGATATTTTAGAAGTCATTGTCGGTGAGATTGAAGATGAATTTGATGACGAAGAAGCCGATGAAATTCGTAAAATTGGTAAAAGAACCTATGTTGTTAATGCATTAACATCAATAGATGACTTTAATCAATATTTTTCAACTTCATTTAATAGCGAAGATCAAGACACCATCGGCGGTTTAATAGTACATGAGCTTGGCCACTTACCTGATCGTGGAGAGAGCATTTTAATAGACGACTATAAATTCAAAGTAACCAATGCCGATAGCCGCCGTTTGGTACAACTACAACTGCGCATCCCAAAAGAATTAAAAGCGATTAATGAATAAACTACGCCGAACGCTGGCGGCATTTAGCACCCATATTTTAGGACAACTTTTAGTTGCCCTTGCTTTAGGTGCAATGCAAGTATTCGCCTTTTCTCCTTTTGAACATTGGTGGGTACTTTACCCCTCTTTTATCGGCTTTTTTTTATTATTACAACAAGTTCAAAAAAGTACACAACGCTATTTTTTAATCAGTTATACTTTTAGCATCGCCATGTTTATTGCTACTCTGCACTGGATTTATGTCAGTATGGATCTGTTCGGTGGTATGCCCATTGCGGTTAGTGCGCTTTTAATTATTATGTTGTGCGCCTATTTAGCCCTTTTCCCCGCTTCGGCATTGTGGGCAAGCAGTCGCTTTTTATGGTTATCTGATACAACCCGCTATCTATTCCTTATCCCCGTTTTTTGGCTGATTTCAGATTGGCTCAGAGGTTATATATTAACTGGTTTTCCTTGGGCCTATTTAGGTTATAGCCATGCAGATACCCCTTTGGTCGGATTTGCTCCTATATTAGGCGTACAAGGTATCACACTGGCGATAATGATAATTTGTGGGGCGCTCACGTTACTGATCCAAAAACAAAAAATGGTGCTCAATCTCGCGCTCATATGCAGCTTGCTTATCAGTGGCACTATTTTACAAAAACAGCAATACAGCAAACCGCAATCCGCAATAAGGGTTTCCCTCGTACAAGGTAATATAGACCAAAATCAAAAATGGCAAAAGGATCAGCTTTATCCCTCTCTATTTAAATACCTCGATCTGAGTGAGACTGGCTTTGATAAGCAGCCCGAGCTAATTATCTGGCCAGAATCGGCTATTGCGGCACTCGAAATCGATATGCAATTATTTTTACAACCCTTATCAATTAAACTAGCAGAGAAAAATAAAACCTTAATTACGGGTATTATTGGTTATACATTAGACGATAATGCCTACTACAACACCATTATCGCAATAGGTAAATTACCCGTAGGCGATGGCTACGCTTTAACTGGAAAAAATCGCTACCAAAAGCACCATTTGTTACCCATTGGTGAATTTGTTCCCTTTGAAAATCTGTTGCGTCCGCTTGCCCCCTACTTTAATCTACCGATGTCGAGTTTTCAGCGCGGGACTGAAATTCAGTCTAACTTGCAAAGTGGCTCGACCACATTCGCCACGGCTTTATGTTATGAAATAGCCTTTCCCGAATTGTTAAGAAAAAACATGAGCAAAAAAACGGGAATGTTATTAACATTAAGTAATGACGCTTGGTTTGGTGATTCCATCGGCCCAGCTCAGCATTTACAGATTGCCAGAATGCGTGCAATAGAGTTTGCTCGTCCGCTGCTGCGCAGTACAAACAATGGCATAACCGCAATTTTTGATGCCCAAGGAAAAGAGTTAGGCAGACTGCCAGTTAATAGTGCACAGGTCTTAAGCACCATGGTACACCCTGCATTTGGCCAAACTCCCTACCAAATTTATGGCTCATTTCCTCTTTACGTATACTGTTTATTGATACTGATTGGGCTGTTCTTCGGCTGTAAAAAACGAAAAAAAGTCTAAATGGGGAATAAAACACAAGCATTTTCGCTCTGACTTCCCGTGAAAATATGCCAATTAGTACGATCTCTTAACTTTAATCGCGATTATTCCTACGCTCAACTACGTAATCAATCATTCATGTAGAGCGACGACAGTGCATGACGTCTGCTTTGTTGAACATAAAAACAGTCGCTAGTTGGAAGAAATCGCAAAGATAAGTGCTCCTGTACCTATTTTACGGATGAGATGCATAGGAAAAACGCATTTATTGCAATAACCAGTTGTTTTAATTTAAAAAATAAAAAAATTCAACATCTATTCTAAGCTAATGAAATGGACAGTTAATTAATATACTTACTTTTAACAGGTGAAATAAAAATGCGGTAAATCCAGCTATTTATAGTGCAAACTGCTAAAATCATTTTTTATATTTTTCAAAATAATGGTTAGGATTTTTTATGTTTTCAAATAAGACACTACTTATTAGTGCATTCGTTCTTTTTACCAGCACAGGCTGTGCGAACTTAGAAAATGAAGCACAACAAAAGCAGATAATTAATCTTCAAGGTGATCTTGTGCAAGCACAAGAAACCAATCAAAAAACACAAGCTGAATTAACCAAAGTGAGAGAAACATTAGCTACCTGTGAGAATAAAAATAGCGACTTAGATATCCTTCTGATGGCAGCTAAAACGCAATTACAGGAGCCGAAGCCTCAATTACAAGAGCAAAAACCTAAAGTAAAAGCGGTTAAGCATAAACATAAAAATATTACCCGATTCCAAGACAAAACTATGCTCGGCCAGACAGAGTGGGTTTATATTTCAACACTTAAGATGAGCTATAGAGGCAGAATAGATACTGGTGCCGAAAGTTCTTCAATTAATGCTATTGATCTGGAAGAGTTTGAGCGTGATGGTGAGAAATGGTTGCGTTTTAAGTTGCTCGGTGAAACGGGAGATAATCCGCAACCGATAGAAGCCAAAATAAAACGTTTTGTTAAAATAATACAAGCCAGTAAACCGGGAGAAACCACAAGACGCCCAGTGATTTTATTACATGTACGTATTGGTGATATAGAGCATCTGACAGAATTCACCCTAACGGATCGCCAGCATATGGAATATCCGGTGCTCATTGGCAGAACATTTATACAAGATGTGATACTGGTTGATGTCAGTAAAGAATATATCCACCCTAAATATCATCCTAAAACTAACTAATAGGCTTCGCCATGAACGCTCGTATTTTCTTTTTCGTCTTAGTTGCGGCTTTATTTCTGCTCGGCATATCACAAACGGTTCAACGCCACTTAGCGTTCGACATTCCTTGGATGCCGGGTGAAACACGCACAATATGGAATATTGATGCAAAAATTGATTTTAATGCGTTAGGCAAACCCGTAATAGCCTCATTAACGACACCCAAAATGCAAGCTGGTTATACACAACTCAGTCAAAATGCCGCTTCTCCTGGATATGGCCTTTCCTTTTTAGAGGGTGGCATCGCACCACAAGCACAATGGACAATCAGAAAGGCGCTAGGGGAGCAAACTCTTTATTATAACATCCAACTACTTGCGGATAATAAAAGTAAAGATCAGCAATACACTGAGATGCCTGCATTATTCGATAAGGAATATGATCCCGCGACGTTAGCCGCAGGTACTGAAATTATCCGTGAGGCATTTAAAACCAGTGCCGATCCCTTTAGTTTTACACGCGAACTGTTAAAGGTACTGAATGCGCAACAACCTAGCCAAAATACTAGCTTATTACTCACCAGTAAAATAAACAAAACAGATCTTTTAATCGCACTCTTAAATAAAGCCAAAATTGCAACCAAAAAAATTGGTGCGCTACATTTAGAAGATGGGCGCCGCCGTCAACATTTACAACCATTAGTGGAAGTATTCCAAGAAAAAGATGGAGGGATCACTTCTCAACTATTTGATGCCAATAGCACTTCCGCTGTAAATCGACAGAACTTATTGCTTTGGGATCAAAGCGATAAAGCTTTGCTTGAACTTGTCGGAGGAGAAAATTCCAAAGTGAGTTTCTCTATGATCAAGCAGGAGCAAGCCGCCTTAGCCGCTATTCTACAAAAAGCCGATAATGAACATCTGTTTAACTTCTCTATCCATAGTCTACCCGTTGAAGATCAATCACTATTTAAAGGAATCTTAATGATTCCTTTAGGCGTGATGATTGTGGTGATGATGCGCGTCTTGGTTGGCCTTAAAACATCAGGTACTTTTATGCCGGTTTTAATCGCCATGGCCTTTATTCAAACTAGCCTCGTTACCGGATTAGTCGGTTTTATTCTGCTTGTTGCAGTGGGATTAGTTATTCGTTCATATCTATCACACCTTAACTTATTACTGGTGGCGCGAATATCGACAGTGATCATTATGGTTATTTTACTGATCACTCTGTTTGGTGTCTTAGCATACAAACTAGGGCTTACCGAAGGGCTTAAAATCACTTTCTTCCCTATGATCATCCTCTCTTGGACAATAGAGCGCATGTCAGTATTATGGGAGGAGGAAGGTGCTAAAGAGGTGATGTTACAGGGTGGTGGCAGTTTAATCGTAGCGGTGCTTGCCTATTTTGTTATGAGTAATCCAATTGCACGCCATCTAATGTTTAATTTTATCGGCCTGCAATTTGTGGTAATGGCATTGGTACTGCTACTTGGTAGTTACACTGGTTACAGACTGTCTGAATTACGTCGTTTTAAACCCTTAGTGGATAAGGAATAGACGATGTATTTTTGTAACCCGTTTAAGTTAAAACGCAAAGGTATTATGGGGATGAACCAGCGTAATAGTGGCTATATTGGCCGCTATAACCCGCGTAAACTCTACCCATTGGTTGATAACAAGTTAAAAACCAAAATCATCGCCCGTAATGCAAAGGTCACCACACCGGCTTTATTAGGGGTGATATCAATTCAAGCTGAAGTTCAAAATGTTGAATCATTTATCAAAGAGACCACCGGCTTTGTTATTAAACCCGCTAAAGGCAGTGGGGGTAAAGGTATTCTGGTAATCACTAAAATTGAAAATGGTCGTTATTTTAAAGCAAATGGAGAAGAAGAGAGCCTCCCTGAAATTAAGCGTCATGTTACCGACATCCTTGCTGGTCTGTTTAGCTTGGGTGGAAGCGCTGATGTTGCTGTAGTGGAAGCGTTAATTCAGTTTGATAATGCCTTTGATGGTTTTAGTTTTGAAGGTGTACCCGATGTACGCGTGATTGTATTTAAAGGTTTTCCAGTGATGGCAATGATGCGCCTTTCCACGGCTGCGTCTGATGGTAAAGCTAATTTGCACCAAGGAGCTGTTGGCGTTGGCCTTGACATCGCAACAGGTAAAGCCTTACATGCAGTGCAGTTCGATAGGCCAATTGAATATCATCCAGACACTAATAAAGAGTTAAAAACATTAGAAGTTCCGAAATGGGAGCGACTTATCTATTTAGCTGCGAGTTGTTATGAGATGACGGGCATGGGGTATCTGGGAACAGATATGGTACTGGATCGCTACTTGGGGCCGATGTTACTGGAGTTAAATGCCCGCCCAGGCTTGGCAATTCAAATAGCAAATGGTCAAGGTATTTTGCCGCGTTTAAAGCTTATTGAAAGTTTGCAGAATACAGAGAGAATGGATGCCGAGGCACGCGTCGCTTTTTGCCAAAAACACTTCTCTCAATCATAATTTTCTGGATATATCACGCCATTTAATCACGGAAACAGAATAAATGGCGCTGTTCAGACATATTTGATGAATACTACTTTAATTTAAATTTACTCACTAGCACATTTAGCTGGTTATTAGCAGTCGCTAAATTTTGCGTACTATCAACGCTAGCTTGTCCATTTTTTGTCAGTTCCTGCACCATTGCATGAATATTACTCATATTACGACTAACCTCTTCACTGACGCTGCTTTGCTCTTCAGAGGCGGTCGCAATTTGCGCACTAAGGTCATTAATCTCCACAATAAAGTTGGTCATTGCATCTAAACTTTCTGTAACACGTTCAGTGTTTTCCGCTGTTTCTTCGCAACTTGCTTTGGTGACATCCATCGCGCCAACCGCATCAGCAGCATCTTTACGCAGCTTTGTCAGTATAGTGTTAATTTCAGCAGTGCTACTTTGCGTACGCGCGGCCAGTGAGCGAACTTCATCGGCAACCACGGCAAAACCTCGCCCTTGCTCGCCAGCCCGTGCAGCCTCAATAGCAGCATTTAACGCGAGTAGGTTTGTTTGCTCGGCAATCGCACCGATCACACCTAATACACTGATAATCTCGAGGGTATTGGTGTTCATCGTATTGATGCTTGAGGAAGCAGAGTCAACCTGATCGACTAATGCAATCACGCTATTGGAAGCCTCCATCACAATAGCTTTCGACAATCGCGCCTGATCGTTTGCTTTTTGCGTATTTGTCGCGGTTTCACTTGCTCCTTGTGCAACCGTATCGGAGGTTGCACTCATCTCGACAATCGCACTGACAACTTGCTCAGTTTCTGCTGCGTGTGCAATAAGCGCTTTATTATTTTGCTCGGATTGAATGTTGAGTTGATTTATATTGTCCGTAATATGGATAGAGGCTTGTGAAATATCGAGCAGCATCGACTGAAGGTAAACAATAAAATTGTTAACTGATTGTCCAATATCCCCCAATTCATCATTCGCAACAATCGCGATTCGTGATGTTAAATCTGCTTCGCCGGTTGATAACGTATCGATACGTTCTTTTAATACCACTAGTCCTTTGACAATCGCACTGACAATCCAAATTACGATAATAAAAGAAAGCACAATTAAAACAACTGACAGCGTGATCGCAAAGTCAACTTGTTCACCAAAAATAACTTCAGTGGCCTTTGTTAAGCTCGTTTGTACGGCAACAATATCACTCTCGTAAGCACCCGTTACAATTGTCCACCCCCACTCAGGGAAAATATTTCGCGCATAATTAAGTTTATTTTCAATTTCCCCAGTTGTTGGGTTCTTATAGGTTGTTGTAATATAAACTTCAGGTTTGTTTTTAATTGCAGCTGCAATTGCTGGGGTAGTAGAGCCCAATTTTCCAATTAGTTTCTCATTGGGATGAGCAAGGATCTTACCTTCATCATCCTGAATTAGGAAATAACCGTTTTGACCATATTTGGCAATACTCACAGCATGTAATGCAGCAGCAATATTATCTTGTTTAAGCGTACTAATATATTCACCCGTTGCTATCACCAGGTTTAAAGGCTGAAAATAGAAAGACGCTGTCAGCTTATCTTCCACTTTTTGCGTGGTCGGATTCATAAAAGGATACCGACTAAAACCGATAGGGTTATTTTTAGCTGCAGCAACGACCGCTCGTACAAAATAGTTACCATCGGCATCCTTTTTATCGTAGCCGTTTGTACCAACCCAGTCTGGATGTCCCCCGTAAGCTCGGCTAATCCATGAATCTGCATCGTAGGCAAAGAAATAACGCCCATTATTCCAGCGATAATGATTAAGAAAAGCATCAATACTGGTTGCAGCCTCGCTATCTGACTCACTTTCTTTATATATATTTTCAACCGTGTCTCTAAAATTCGCCATTTCAGCGGACAGCCTTTTTTTGATATCATCTAACTTAGATTGCTCATAAAAGGTGGAGATAGAGAGGGTTAGTGTGTCAACTTGTCCTTTTAAGTTGTCATCAACAACAGCTGATAATTTGCTCTTTACATTACTTTCTTCTGCTTTAAGCACTGCATTTTCGGTACTTATTAACGAAATGATAAAAAAGCCCCCCATTAATAAGAGTGGGATACATAAGGTAATAATTAGCTTTACTTTTATTGTCCATTTCACAATACAAATCCTTTTTTTATCGCTTAATGCGTGCGCCAATGAGCTGATAGTATACATAGAAAGTCAATTTTCGATATATGATTTACATCAAACATATTATTGAAGATCAGATAGTTAGTAAAAAAAAATATAAATTAATATGTTAAGTTGACAAAATTATTCTTATATAGATGATAATGAGATGGCTCTGGTGTTGTACAATATCAACCTGCAAACCTTGCTCTTACACTATTAGGAGCACCACTTCATTTCAGAGGCGACTATGTTTAACTGGGATAATATTGACACAGTGCTGTTAGATATGGACGGAACGCTATTAGACTTGCGTTTCGATAATCAATTTTGGTCACACAGTGTGCCCCATGAAATTGCACGGCAAAAGCAAATTTCAGTGGCTCAAGCAAAACTGGAAATGGCACTGCAATACGATGCCGTAAAAGGCACGCTAAATTGGTACTGCATTGATTATTGGAGCGAACAAACTCAATTAGACATACGCCAGTTAAAAGCTGACTATGCGCATGACATCGTAATGCGCTCGGATACGGTGCCTTTTCTACAGGCACTAAAAAAATGCAATATCCAACGCGTCTTATTAACGAATGCCCACCCAGACAGTTTAGCGATAAAGATAGCACAGACAGGGCTAGACCAGCATTTGGATCACATCTACTCAACGCATACGTTTGGGCATTGCAAAGAGTCAGTGAAACTGTGGCAAGCCTTACACGTTCATCACCCATTCGATCCAGAACGAACACTCTTTATAGATGACAACGAACAGTTGTTACTTGTCGCACAACAATTTGGTATCCGTTATCTGCTTGGCATTGAAAATCCAGATTCAAGTGTACCCGCTCAAGTATTTAAACATTGCCCTGCAATTAATGACTATGATCGACTAACAGAAACGCTTGTGACAGTTAACAATTAAGGACGCTAGCTAATAGCAAATTGACTAATTATCTATTCCTTTAGTGAGTGAAATTGCGACACAGTTGGCTAATTTAACAAAATATGTTCTAAAAAAAAGGTTAACCAATTACTTGATTAACCTTTTTAGATTCATAAATAAGTAATACAAAATCTGCTAATTATCTATTCATTAATACTTGCTAAACGCTATTTTACTACAGTTAAGCTTGGTTTTTTACCCGCTTTGGGTTTATCTGCAGTATCTGCTACAGTCTCATCCGCTTTATCTAATGCTTGATAAGCCGCCTCTTCGGGGAAGATGGTACCTGCGCCATTTTCTCGTGCATAAATACCTTCTATCGCATATAAAGGAACATACACTTGCATCGGCTTGCCGGAAAAACGGGCATTAAACGTAACAGCATCATCATTCATTGAAAACTGCACTACTGACAGTGGCGCAATATTAAGAACAATCTTTCCATTTTCAACAAATTGTAAAGGCACTTCAACACCATGCTGAGTTGCATCGACAATAATATGCGGTGTGCATTCGCTATCAACTATCCAATCATAAAAAGCACGTAACAGGTATGGACGTTGCACTAACATGGCATTCATTACGCACCTACTCGAATTTCACGTTCTGTTTCTGTCATTGATGCTTGGAAAGATTCGCGTTCAAAGACTTTAACCATATAGCTTTTTAGTCCACCAATATTTTCAATGCCTAAATCAATTTTCAATTCAGGTAAACGCCATAATAGTGGCGCCATATAACAATCAGCCAAGGTAAACTCTTCAGACATAAAATAAGCAAAGTGATCAAATACCGGGGCAATCAGTAAAATCGCTTCACGTAGTTTTTTACGCGCAGTCTCAGCAGCCTGTAGATTATCACCCATAATAAGTTCAACCAATGGGTACCAATCACTTTCAACACGCTGCATCATTAAGCGACTTTTACCACGTTCGACCGGATAAACAGGCATCAGGGGTGGATGTGGGAAACGTTCATCTAAATATTCCATAATGATACGCGAATTATATAAAACCAGTTCACGATCAACTAGGGTTGGGACGTTATTATAAGGGTTTAATTCGGCTAACTCTTCAGGCCAATTGTCTTCATCAACAAAAGTAATCTCTACATTAACGCCTTTTTCAGCCAATACAATACGTGTTTGGTGACTATATAGATCTGAAACACCCGAAAAAAGTGTCATTACAGAACGTTTATTTGCGGCTACTGCCATGAAAATCCCCTAATATGTAAATAAAAATTTGATTGAAAAAAAAGAAAACGGCAATGATAGTAAATACCACCATTGCCGTTAATTGACAGCCAGTATAAAATTGCCGATTAATGAACGTCTCGCCAATATTCCTTTTTAAGTAAATAACTAAGAATAAATAAGATGATTAAGAAAGCAATCACCCAAACGCCTAAGCTTTGACGCTCTAATTTGTTTGGCTCACCTGCATATACAAGGAAGTTTACCAGATCGAGTACTGCATTGTCATACTCATCCGATGACATCTCCCCTTGTCCATTACTTTTCAAAGCAATAATCGTTTTATGCTCAACACCATCAATCATTGTCGTTTCAAAAATCGCCGTTGGAATACCTTGCAACTCTTCAAGTACATGCGGCATAGCGACATCAGGAAAAACAACATTATTAACTGAAAAAGGTCGTGTTTCATCTTTATAAAAAGATCGCAAGTAAGTATAAATCCAATCTGCACCACGTAAACGGGCCTCCAATGTTAAATCAGGCGGCGCATTACCAAACCATTTTGCACTCTCTTTTTTATCCATGCTATTTATCATTAAATCACCAATCTTACTATCAGTGAAAATCAGATTGTCTTTCATTAACTCATCAGGAATTTCTAAATCAGTTGCAACACGTTGATAACGTTGGTACCCCGTGGAATGACAAGCTAAACAGTAATTACTAAACAGCTTTGCACCACGTTGTAATGACACTTTATCGCTTAAATCATATCGCGCTTTATCAAGATGTATATTGCCAGTGGATGCAAAAACGACCGCAGGCAAGAATGTAATCAAGGCTATCATTAATTTTTTCATTTGAATGTTAACCTCGTTGGAAGGGGTTTAGTTTTTTCATTTTTACTGTATATCCACAGCGCAATAAAAAAAGAAAAGTAACCAATTGTACCCACTTGTGCAATTTTAGTTAATAACGGCGTGGTTGGTAAGGCACCGAGTACACCTAACACGATAAAGCAGATGGTAAACTGGGCAATATTGAGTTTGTGCTTCCAGCTACGGTAGCGAATCGATTTAACTTTACAACGGTCTAGCCATGGCAAAAAGAACAGAATAACAATCGAACCACCAAAGAATGCAACACCGATAAGCTTATCAGGGATAGCACGTAAAATGGCATAGAAAGGCGTATAATACCAAACGGGGGCAATATGAGTCGGTGTTTTTAGACCATTAGCAGGTTCAAAATTTGGCGCCTCAAGGAAATACCCTCCCCCTTCGGGCATAAAGAAAATAACCGCACAGAAGAAGATCAAGAACCCCGCTACCCCCATAATGTCTTTGACGGTAAAGTAAGGATGGAACGGGATGGCATCGATAATATCTTTCTTAGCACTGTATTGCTTATGGAATGTGAATTTACTTTTTTCGTGTTCCGCTATAGACCCTTTTTTCCTTTTTATCTCAATACCATCTGGATTATTTGAACCGACTTCATGAAGCGCGACAATATGTAAAAATACCAATACAACCAGCGCTAAAGGTATAGCAATAACATGTAATGCAAAAAAACGGTTTAAGGTAGCGCCAGAGATAACATAATCGCCCCGGATCCACAGCGTCAAATCATCACCGACAATCGGAATCGCACCAAATAACGAGATAATAACCTGAGCGCCCCAGAAAGACATTTGCCCCCAAGGCAGTAAATAACCCATAAAGGCTTCTGCCATCAAAGCAAGAAATATAAACATGCCAAAGATCCAGATAAGCTCACGTGGTTTTTGATATGAGCCATAAATTAAACCTCTGAACATATGCAGATATATAACGACAAAGAATGCGGAGGCGCCAGTTGAATGCATATAACGTAATAACCAGCCGTAAGGAACATCACGCATAATGTATTCGATAGATGCAAATGCCCCCTCTGCAGAGGGGTTGTAATGCATCGTTAACCAGATACCCGTTAATATTTGATTCACTAAAATAAGCATCGCTAACGAGCCAAAGAAGTACCAAAAATTAAAGTTAACTGGCGTGGGATATTGTGCAAGATGTTTATTCCATGTTTCCGTCATTGGAATACGGGCATCAATCCAATCTACAGTGCCTAGAAGCAGTTTTTTAAGCATTTAAGCATCTCCTTTGTCTAAGCCGATGAGAATAGTCGTATCACTCACATAATAATGCGGCGGGATCACCAAGTTTAATGGCGCAGGCACGTTTTGAAAAACCCGTCCTGCCAGATCAAATTTAGAGCCATGGCATGGGCAGAAGAACCCAGATTCGACACCTTCAACTTGCTCTGAGAAAGAGTCAGGGAGGTAGGTTGGAGAACAACCTAAGTGGGTGCATATGCCGACGGCCACAAAAATATCAGGCTTTAATGAACGTCCTGTATTTAACGCATATTCTGGCTGTTGCGGCTCTTGCGAATTAGGATCCCGCAGTTGGTCATTAAGTGTTGCTAATTCATCAAGGATTTTTTGTGTGCGGGATACAATCCAAACCGGTTTTCCACGCCATTCTACGCGTATTAATTGACCTGGCTTAATTTTACTAATATCAACAGTAACCGGTGCTCCGGCTGCTTTTGCTTTTTCACTTGGGCTCCAAGACTTCACGAAAGGTACAGCAACAACTGCGGCCCCTACTCCACCAACGACAGCCGTCGTTAGTGTCAGAAACTTGCGGCGACCAGAATTAACAGGCGCATTGCTCATTTAACCATCTCCATTGTGAGCCACTTATACCAAAGGTAAAAAGCAGTTCTTAATATATATAACAGGGGTGCACTCAAGTCCGTTAAATTAAAACTTAGCGGGATGCATAAACTGCTTGAATTTTAAAGAAACAGTCATAAATTTACAAGCTATTAACATTATATTCACCAACCCAGTCAAACAAAAGCATGGCATAATTGACCATGCTCTCATTAACTAGCAAATTGTCACCAATATTTATAAGAGAATAGGCTATAAAAGTATTTAGTTATCAGAATTATTTAGGAGCCCCCATAACTGAATTACCATTATTATTCGTTAAAACATGCAAATATGGATCAATCCAGCAGAATGTATTGTCATCTTCAGCCGCTAATTGATTCACTCTAAAATAGCTTGGAGCAATTTTTAATCAGGGTATTTTTAGCCTATTGGGCGCCATCAGCTTAATGGATTACGGGCTATTTAAAAAAAAGATAAAAAAAAACCCAGTATAAACTGGGTTTTTGCAATTCTTGAAACGAATATTAACGTTTTGAGAACTGTGGACGTTTACGTGCTTTATGTAGACCCACTTTCTTACGCTCAACTTTACGCGCATCACGGGTAACAAAACCTGCGCCACGTAACTCAGAACGAAGAGTTTCGTCATATTGCATAAGTGCACGAGTAATACCTAGACGGATTGCACCAGATTGACCCGTAGTACCACCACCTTTAACAGTGATGTTCAGGTCAAACTTATCAGTAACACTAACAAGTTCTAATGGCTGACGAACAACCATACATGCAGTTTCACGACCAAAATATTCGTCGATATTGCGTTTATTGATAGTGATTTGACCACTACCGGCTTTCATAAATACGCGAGCTGTTGAGCTTTTGCGACGACCTGTGCCGTAATATTGATTTGCCATTGTTTTAATCCTATTAGATGTCTAAAACTTGTGGTTGCTGTGCAGAATGTTGATGCTCAGTACCAGCATAAACTTTCAACTTGCGGTACATTGCACGTCCCAAAGGACCTTTTGGCAACATACCTTTAACAGCTTTCTCAATAACACGTTCAGGCGCACGAACAATAAGATCTTCAAAGCTAATTGATTTAATACCACCGATGAAACCTGTGTGGTGATAGTAAATTTTACCTTTAGCTTTATTACCTGTTACAGTAATTTTCTCTGCATTGATAACGATAATGTAATCGCCAGTATCAACATGCGGAGTGTATTCAGCTTTATGTTTACCACGTAAACGTATAGCAATTTCAGTAGCCAGACGGCCTAAAGTTTTACCTTCAGCATCGACTACATACCAGTCGCGTTTGACTTCAGCTGGTTTAGCAACAAAAGTTTTCATTAAGTTATACCCAAATTAATGATTTAAAAAATATAATTGTCAAATTTGACAATTAAAAATGTATTTGCCATTCCGTATCCCTTCGAATACGTCAAGCGTAAACAACAGATCCACCATAACTATTTTGGGGGGTGGATAACGTGGGCGGCGATATTATACAGAAAAAAGCAGCAGAGATCACCCTAATATTGCAATAAATAAGATTAAATATTTATCCCCCTATTACCTCAAGATACAAAATCAGCAAACCAAATAACGCTTGGGTGCGAGCCATAAGATTAAAGTGTAGTCGTTCTGCGTTGATATTTTATAACAGCGCAGATGAGTGCAGTTTCGCTTACCTGCAGGGACTCACGGCAGGCTGTTAAGCTGATTTGCGCCTATATGTTCGACTTTTTGTAGATAGGCTTGACTCTGCATCTCCAGTAAGCGAGAAACACAGCGTTTAAATTCAAAACTGAGTTTATTGCCCCTGTAAAGTTGTTGGATTTCCACTTCAGCAGAAATAATCAACACCACATGGCGCTCATAAAATTCGTCAACCATAACAACAAAACGCCGCACCCGATCATTTTCTGCATCATCCATCTGTTTGATATTCACCAAAAAAATGGTGCGATATAAAATCGCGATAGCAATATAATCGACGACACTTCTAGGGTCTCCACAGAGTGTTGAAAACTCTATTAGTAATGAATCGGCGCTGAACGCTATGGTTTTCATTTGCCGTTGATTGATAGCAATTTCCTGACCGTATATTCGCTCACCTTGCGCTAAGCTTTCAAAACTTATTTCAATACGAGTGCTAGCCTCATTACTTAACGGGTAATGATAAATCTCAGTTTTAATTAAACGGTGTAATCGATAATCGCTCTGCCCATCCAGGTGGACAATATCACAATGATTTTTGAGCAGCTCAATAGCAGGTAGAAAACGAGCCCGTTGCAGTCCATTTCGATACAGGTCCTCAGGGTGGCTATTAGATGTCGCAACCAATATCACCCCTTCATCAAAAAGTGCAGTTAATATGCCCGCAATTATCATTGCATCAGCAATATCATCCACATAAAACTCATCGAAGCACAGTAAATCTGTTTCAGCTGCAAACATTTTAGCAATCTGCTGGAGAGGGTTTATTTGCCCCTCCAACAAAGCGAGTTGTTGATGTACTCTTAACATAAAATGATTAAAATGCAGGCGTAACTTGCGCTCAGTCGTTAGACTATGAAAAAAAAGATCCATTAAATAAGTTTTTCCGCGGCCAACACCACCATAAAAATACAAACCAGTTAAACGCGTTTTTTTTCTTTCTTATTTAACATTTTTTGCACAAAATAAGCGAAATGCTTCTTTTGCGGCGCGGCCGACTGCAGTGCTTGTAATTGTTCATATAAACGTTGCACATGCTCAATTGCCGCAGCTTGAGCCGGATCGGCAAAGAAATTGGGTTTTGCTAAGTCAGCTTGATACAATAAAGTAGGCGCCACAAATAACTCAATATATATTAAAATGAATAATAAATACCTTAACAATAAAGGCTATGCAACACTATTTATAATTCTGATTTAACAGTGATGCGGTTACTCATGTGACTTCAAATAGATTTCAATATTCTATTTTAATCGTATCGCCGATGCATTGAATGATGACCACTGAGAAGGAAAATGCTTTTGAGAAAATTAAGTTGTTCTATTATTTTTACATGCTATTTATTGTTATTTACAATAAATAGCATGGCTGCACTGCCAGATATGCTTAACGGTCAAAGGATGCCTAGCCTTGCACCTCTAGTCGATAGGGCTAGCCCTGCCGTGGTTAATATTGCAATATCAGGTAATTTTTCTACACAAACAACATTTACCCCGTTTGCAGATCCAGACAATGAAGCACAAATTTACTCTCAACCGTTTGTCGGTATCGGTTCTGGGGTTATCATTGACAATCAAAATGGCTACATTATCACCAATTTCCATGTGAT
Organism: Psychromonas antarctica; assembly: GCF_022267535.1. Taxonomy (GTDB): domain Bacteria; phylum Pseudomonadota; class Gammaproteobacteria; order Enterobacterales; family Psychromonadaceae; genus Psychromonas; species Psychromonas antarctica. The sequence continues at coordinate 119,994 of NZ_JAHNZV010000001.1, read as the reverse complement.
TGAGAATGCAACCGAAATTAAGATCACTTTAAAATCTGGGCTGGAATTTACAGCCCAAGTTATTGGCCATGATAAACACAGTGATCTCGCCCTTCTGCAGATAAAAACCGATAAAGCACTAACGCAAATCGAATTTGCCAATTCAGATGACATACGTGTTGGCGATTTTGTACTTGCCATCGGCAATCCATTTGGCCTAGGACAAACGGTTACCTCGGGCATTATCAGCGCGCTGGGTCGCAGTGGACTTAATCTTGGAAATCTAGAAAACTTCATTCAAACCGATGCCGCGATCAATGAAGGGAATTCTGGTGGTGCATTAATTGATCTGAAAGGTCAATTGGTAGGCATTAATAGCGCTATTTTTGGTTCTGATAATGGTAATATCGGCATCGGATTCGCCATTCCTGCGAATATGGTCAAGAACATTGCCCAACAATTACGACAATATGGACAAGTTCGTCGTGGAATATTAGGCATAAAAGGGCAAGAGTTAACACCTGAACTTGCGGATGCTTTTGCTTTAGACTCACCCCATGGTGCCTTTATAAAGCAGGTGACGCCTTACTCTGCGGCAGAAAAAGCAGGGCTTAAAGCCGGTGATGTGATTATTTCCATCGGTGGCAGCACAATTAAGACTTTTGCCGAATTACGCGCAAAAATAGGTTCACTGCGTGCAGGCACACGAGTTGAATTGGGCGTTATACAGAATGGTAAAGCTGTTATTTTAGTTGCCACATTACAACTGTCACAGCTAAATAAAACTAAAGCACACTTATTACATCCTTTTTTAGCAGGGGCAATATTAGCTGATGCCGACGAAAACACTGGAGTAAAAGTAACAAGCGTAGCAAAAGACTCACTCGCACAGCATTACGGGTTACAACAAGGCGATCTTATTATCGGGATAAATCGCAGACGAATTAACAATTTAAGTGAGCTAGCCCAGATGATAAAAACCGCACCTGAAATATTAGTCCTTAATATTCAACGTGATAAACGTGGTTTGTATTTGATATTGAATTGAAAAAGCGAGTTCAGAATTACAAAACGTTACAATAAATTACAAAAAAATAAAAAAACAGAAAAAAAATTGATTAGAAATCATTTTTTTTAAAGTTTTTTCTTGTAAAATGCCGCCCATCAGTAATATGGGTAACAAAAGTTTCTATAACCTTGTAATAATAAAACACAATAACATTTGGAGAATAACGGTGAGAAAAACAAAAATAGTTTGTACGATTGGTCCAAAATCAGAATCAAAAGAGATGTTAACAAAATTAGTTAATAACGGCATGAATGTAATGCGTCTTAACTTTTCTCATGGTGATTTTAATGAGCATGGTGGTCGAATCACAACTATTCGTGAAATTTGCCAAGAAACAGGCAAAAACGTAGCTATATTACTAGATACTAAAGGCCCTGAGATCCGCACGGTTAAACTTGAAAATGGCAATGACGTAATGTTAACGGCTGGTCAAGAGTTTACACTAAGCACAGATCAAACAATCGTAGGCAACAACACTATCGTTGCTGTAACTTACGAAAACTTAACCAAAGATCTTGTTGTAGGTAACACAGTTTTATTGGATGACGGTTTAATCGAAATGACGGTAAAACGCATTACTGATGTAGATGTTATCTGTGAAGTGATGAATACTGGTGAGTTAGGCGAAAACAAAGGTGTTAATCTTCCTGGTGTGAAAGTGCAACTCCCAGCGCTTTCTACTAAAGATAAAGGCGATTTAATATTCGGCTGCGAACAAAACGTAGACTTTATTGCGGCTTCATTTATCCGTAAGAAAGAAGACGTTTTAGAAATCCGTGAACTATTAAAAGCGAACGGCGGCGAAAAGATTCAAATCATCTCTAAAATTGAAAATCAAGAAGGTGTTGATAATTTTGATGAGATTCTAGCGGTTTCTGATGCAATCATGGTTGCACGTGGTGACTTAGGTGTAGAAATTGCTGTTGAAGAAGTTATTTTTGCACAAAAAATGATGATTCAAAAAGCTAATGCTGCGCGTAAACCAGTTATTACCGCAACACAAATGCTTGATTCAATGATCAAAAACCCTCGTCCAACACGCGCAGAAGCGGGTGACGTTGCCAATGCTATCTTAGACGGTACTGATGCGGTAATGCTTTCAGGTGAAAGTGCTAAAGGTAAATACCCTGCAGAAGCAGTTGCAATTATGGCAACTATCTGTGAGCGTACTGATACCGTTATGCCTGCAAAAGCTGATATTAAGCAAACAAATCTACAAATCACAGAAGCGATCTGTAGTGGCGCGGTTAAAAATGCTGAGCAACTTGCTGCAAAACTTATCATTGTTGCAACTGATGGCGGAAAGTCTGCACGTTCTTTACGTAAATACTTCCCAACAGCAAAAATCCTTGCGTTAACAAGCAATCAAAAAACGGCACAACAGCTTTCATTAACCAAAGGTGTTTCAGCGAAGGTAATTGCAAAGCAAGATACAATGGAAGCTTTCTATCAACTTGGTATGGACATGGCTAAAGAACTTGGCTTGGTTGTTGCCGGTGATCGTGTAGTAATGGTTTCTGGTGCGCTTGTTGATTCAGGTACTACAAATACTTCTTCTGTACATGTTATTGTTTAATAGCTAATAATGCTAATTTCAGTAATTAACTGCTCGATTTAGACGCAGTAACATTAGTCAATTTGTGAACAATAAAGCACCGTTATATACGGTGCTTTTTTTGATGCATTTTTCCACACAAATAAAATCCCCTCCCGCACACTATTTTGTATATAATCCCCACTCTTCTTTTCAATGGCATCTAAGAATATGAATTTTAAAACCTCCTTTTTATATTTCTTTAAACCTATTTTTTGGGGCCTAATCATTGCATTGTTCATTATTTATGGTTCTAAATTAGGTGTCAATTTAACGCATTTATCCGGCGATGATAACGTATCCAGCTACAGTATAGCGGTCAAAAAAGCTTCCCCGGCAGTAGTAAACATTTACTCTCAGCAATACATCGATTCGAGTATTGATAATAAGCAACACTTACAACCGACCGGATTGGGCTCTGGTATTATTATTGACAGTAAAGGTTATGTGCTAACCAATTTTCACGTTATATCCAGCGCCGACCAAATTTTGATTGCCCTACAAGATGGACGCTTTTTTACTGCATCTGTTGTCGGTAGTGATATCGTCACCGACTTAGCGGTGCTAAAAATTAGTGGCGCGAATCTGCCGGTTATCCCACAAAATACGAACTACCAGCCACAAGTAGGCGATATTGTACTTGCCATAGGTAATCCCTACAATTTAGGCCAGACCGTCACTCAGGGCATTATCAGTGCCACGGGTAGAAACGGAATGAGCTCTTCAGGGCGGCAGGATTTTTTACAAACAGATGCCGCCATTAATGAGGGTAACTCTGGTGGTGCGCTGATTAATAGTCGAGGAGAATTAGTTGGTATTAATACTTCTGAATTTTACAGTAACAACCAAAATTCAAGCAGCGGCATTAGCTTCGCTATTCCCTATCAACTTTCACAGCGGATAATGAAAAGCCTTATCATGCACGGTCGCGTAATACGAGGTTCATTAGGCATTATTGCTGAAAATTTAGATCCGCTGATTGCCCGTCTTTGGGGGTTAAAAGCACAAAATAGTATCGTGATAACAAAAGTACATAAAGGCGGCCCTGCTGCACTTGCTGGTGTTAAAGAGAATGATATTCTGCTGAAAATTGATGCTATTGGATTCGATACGCTAATTGCGGCAATGGATAAAGTGGCAGAAATAAAGCCAGGAACCAAAGCCAATCTTACTTTATTACGTAAAGGGAAGAAAATAGAAGTGGAAGTGGAGATCGGGGAGTTAAGTAATATACAAACTATGCCTGAAAATTAAAAAGCAGCGAAAGGAGAGGCGTTAAGCTCCTCCTCTCTGGAATATCACTAATCTTCGATACGTTTCATAGTTGCACCAAGTGGGATTAATTTATCTTCAATCGCCTCATAACCACGGTCAATATGGTAAATCTCATCAACAATTGTCTCCCCTTCTGCAATGAGTCCAGCAATGACTAGGCTGGCCGAAGCACGCAAATCGGTCGCCATCACTTTGGCTCCGGTTAATTTATCATGGTCACCACAAATTGCTAGATTACCTTCCAGCTCAATATTTGCGCCCATACGCTGTAGTTCAGGAACATGCATAAAGCGGTTTTCAAAGATATTCTCTTTAATGCGTCCAGTTCCGGGTGCTACGGTATTTAAAACCGTAAATTGAGCCTGCATATCTGTTGGGAAAGCAGGAAAGGGTGCAGTAGTAATATTGACTGACTTTAATTGTCGGCCAATCATATCCACTTCAATCCAATCTTTACCCGTGGTCACTAATGCGCCAGCCTCTTCAAGTTTCATCAGTACTGCGGATAATAAATTAGGATCTGTATTAAGGCACTTAACCTTACCACCACTAACCACGCCCGCTACCAAAAATGTTCCCGTTTCTATACGATCAGGTTGCACTTGATAGCTACAATCACCTAAAGATTCAACGCCTTCAATAGTGATAGTATCTTTACCGGCTCCTGATATTTTACCGCCCATACCATTAATGAAATTCGCTAAGTCAACAATTTCAGGTTCTTTAGCTGCATTTTCGATAACGGTGATACCTTCAGCAAGTGCAGCCGCCATCATCAAGTTTCCAGTCCCCGTCACACTAACGAGATCCATATAAAGATGAGCACCTTTTAAACGGCCATCAACACGCGCTTTAATAAAGCCGTCTTCAACTTTAATGGTTGCTCCCATCTGCTCCAATCCACTGATATGTAAATTTACCGGGCGTGCGCCAATAGCACATCCTCCAGGCAATGAAATATCAGCTTCACCAAATCGGGCAACTAACGGTCCTAATGCTAAAATAGAAGCGCGCATACTACGTACCAACTCATAGGACGCAGTATAATTTTTCACGCCAGAAGCATTAATAAACACCTCATGGCCTTTCTGTGACGCCTGCGCGCCCAACTCTTTTAAAAGCTCTAGTGTTGTTGATATATCTTTAAGTAGGGGAACATTAGTTAAATGAACATCACCTTTTGATAATATCGTTGCAAACAGAATTGGTAATGCCGCATTTTTGGCGCCGGAAATGCTGACTTCCCCTTTTAACTGGCAACCACCTTGTATTAAAAACTGACCCATCTAACTATCCTTTCCACTTACTAAATAAAATGTTTTTGCTTTTGCCATTCATCTGGCGTTAATGCTTTAATCGTCAATGCATGAATGGCATTGCTTGCTATATCTTCGGTTAACGGAGCGTAAATAATTTGCTGCTTTTTCACTCGACTTAAACCGCAAAAAACATCGCCAACGACAATTACTTGGAAACTGCCACTTTCCCCTCTCACGATACACTCATCGAGCACCAATGCTTGTTGTAATTTTTCTTTGATTATATCAATATTCATTGAGCACCTTAGGACTTAAAAATAAAACTTACCCCGTATAAATGGGATAAGACTAATGTTTTTTTTGAGACGCCTGTAAAACGTAAATCTGAATAATTACTTTTAATTTGCACTAAATAGGCGAGACCAGCCGAGTCTATATTTATTAATTGCTGTAAATCAACAGTATTAATATTACAATAACGACTGATATCATAAAAACATTTAGCCGATAATTCACTCAACTGTAAGCGACCAGTTAATGCTATTGTCTCGTTATTTACACTGTTAGTCACGAGGAAAACTCACTGTTTTTCTGTTCTAATAATTTAATAACGTGATCAATCCCTTTTTTATGAATCATTTCATTCAGTTCAGACTGCTTAGTACTGAGCATGCTGATCCCCTCTGCTATCACATCAAAGACTTTCCACTCTTCTGTTTTTGAGTTTTTACGCAACTTAAACACTAATTGGGTTAACTTATTATTATGATCGTGGATGTTAACCGAAATTGAGATAATTTTCTTATCTTGAAAATCCTTGTTATCTAATATATCTATCTCTTGCTGTTTATATTCAAGCAATATGTGTCCATAGGCATTTATTAAATACGCTTTAAATGCCTCTACAAATTCATTACGCTGTGCCGCCGACGTTTCTCCTAAATAACGCCCCATCACCATATACGCAGCATACTTATAATCCAAATAGGGAATCAACTCTTCCTCCATGACTACCTTGATATAATCGGGTTCACTTTGTAGGCGAGTCTGATCCGCTTTGATACGCGCAAAGGTATTAATTGAAACAGTATGCATAACTTGATTAGGATCGCTCATATTAATAGTCGCGTTCAAAGTAAAACTAACAAATAGCAGCGTGATAGCGGTAAGTAAAGTACGCATACTTATTCCTTATTGATTGAATAGATAAATTGCCCGATAAGATCTTCAAGTACCAGCGCTGACTTCGTATCTTCAACACGGTCACCATCTGCTAACATGCCGATATCATCATCAATAAAACCAGGTTTAATACCAATATATTGCTCTCCCAATAGACCTGAAGTTAAAATAGCCAATGAAGAGGTCTCGGGATAAAAGCCTTTATTCTCAAACATCGCCAAACGGACACGGGGTGTATAGTTTTTTACATCCAAGGTAATCTCTTCTACTCGCCCGACCACGACACCACCTAGCTTAACAGGAGATCTCTCTTTTAAACCGCCAACATTTGCAAAACTGGCATAAAGTGTATAACTACGCCCTTCTCCACGTAAAGAAAGCCCGGAAACACTAAAAGCTAATATTGCGAAAGCAAGCATTGCAGCGATAACAAATAATCCCACCCATAATTCCAATTTTTTCTGTGACATATTACATTCCAAACATAAAAACAGTTAAAATAAAGTTGACGGTTAAACAATACTAGTCCAGTCATAACAGACTGAAAAAGTTAGCCACCAAACATTAAAACAGTTAAAACAAAATCCATTGCCAATACCAATAAAGATGATACAACAACCGTTTGTGTCGTTGATTGACTGATGCCCTGTGCATTCGGAACCACATAATAACCATTATAAAGTGCAATCCAAGTTATCAAGATGGCAAAAACGACACTTTTAATCACGCCATTAAACACATCTGGCAAATACTCCACACTGCCCTGCATCACCGACCAGTATGCGCCGCCATCAACGCCCTTCCAAGTGACGCCAATAATATACCCACCCCAAATTGCAATCACATTGAATAATAACGTAAGCATAGGCAAAGTAATAATACCGGCAAACAGGCGAGGGGCAATTACCCTTTTGTATGGAGAGACAGCCATCATTTCCATACCAGCAAGTTGCTCTGTGCTTTGCATCAAACCAATTTCAGCGGTTAAGGCCGAGCCAGCACGTCCAGCAAAAAGAAGCGCTGCAACAACCGGCCCTAATTCTCGTAATAAGGATAGTGCAACCATGCTACCTAAGCTATCCTCTGCAGCATAATCAACTAATACATAATACCCCTGCAGACTTAACACCATACCGATAAACAGACCTGCGGTTAAGATAATAGGCAAGGATAATATACCTAGCTGAAAAATTTGCTCAGCAATCAGGGATAACAACTTAGCATGCGGCTTACCCCAGATCGTACGCCAAAGCATCAAGCAGCAGCGACCAATAATGGCCAACAATCGCAAATTAAATTGCCCAACAGAACGCACGTAAGCGCTAATCATTTATTCACCTTTTGTAAGTCCACCGTAAAATCTTCAGCTTGAAAATGAAAAGGCACGGGGCCATCACTTCGACCATGTAGAAACTGCTGCAGTAATGGATTATCCGTTTGTTGCAATAGTAAATCAGCAGGACCCTGCGCTATTATCTTTTTATCGGCTAAAACATAAACATTGTCAGCAATTGATAATACTTCATTAACATCATGAGAAACGATAATAGAAGTCAAACCAAGCGTTTGATTAAGTTGCTTAACTAAATTAAGTAACACATTCATAGAGATAGGATCTTGCCCCGTAAAAGGCTCATCATATAATACCATTTCCGGATCCAATGCGATCGCGCGAGCCAAGGCTACACGCCTTGCCATCCCCCCTGAGAGTTCATTTGGTTTTAAATCCTTAGCGCCGCGCAGCCCCACCGCCTCTAATTTCATTAACACCAAAATGGTAAGCAAAGACTCATCAAGTTGGCTGTGCTCGCGCAGCGGAAACGCTACATTTTCAAAAACTGATAGGTTATTAAACAGTGCGCCGCTTTGGAATAACATGCCCATTTTTTTACGCGCAGCGTATAATTCCTTATTAGAGCAGTTATTAATAACGAGCCCATTAAAGACAATCTCGCCACTATCGGCCGGAAGTTGTCCACCAATTAGCTTCAACAACGTTGTTTTACCGATGCCGCTAGGACCTAAAATAGCAGTTATTTTTCCACGCTCAAACTCAAAAGACAAATTATCAAATAATAATCGATTATTTCTAGCAAAGCTGAGGTTTTTGATCACGAGATGTTCTGATTTTTTCATCAATAATAATTTCTTAATATTGCAAATAAGAACAACAGTGTAAAGTTATGGCCTTTTTTATACAATTTTTTAATAACAGAACAGCCAACTAAATTGACAAAAAGTGAAATATTTACACTTTTTTCTACCAATTGCTTAAAATTCACCCACTACAGTCGGTTAACTCTTTATTTTTTAACGGAGAACCGAGACAATAGATAAACTGACAATCTTAGCTCGCGTTACAGACTGCATTTTGCTATTTTGCCTTACAAACAGTTAACATTTCTAGATTCGCGCCACCCTATTTTGTTAGGAAATAAAATGATCACAACACCTTATGGTGAAATTAGCGCAGAAAACTATCAACGCGCAGAAAAAATAAAATTACTCATTTGCGATGTAGATGGCGTATTTTCAGATGGGCGCATCTATTTAGGAAACCAAGGCGAAGAACTAAAAGCGTTTCACACTAAAGACGGCTTTGGTATTAAAGCCGTTTTAACTCTAGGTCTTGATGTTGCCATTATCACGGGCCGTCAATCAAAGATTGTCGAAAACAGAATGAAAGTGTTGGGTGTTACTCATATTTTTCAAGGCCAAGAAGATAAACTAAGCGTATACCAATCTCTGTTAGCGGCGCTTAAATTAAACGCTCAAGAAGTCGCCTATATCGGCGACGATGTGGTTGACTTGCCCGTTATAGAAGCATGTGGTTTAGGTATAGCAGTAAACGATGCGCATCCTTTGGTTTTACAAAGCGCGGATTTAATCACTCGCACGAAAGGTGGTTTTGGTGCAGTACGCGAAATTTGCGATCTTTTTTTACAATCTCGCCAGCAGCTTAATAACACTCAGGGTAAAAGTGAATAAATGAATAAGCGCCAAACGATCCCATTTATTTTATTACTATGCGCTTTTTTGCTGTGGTTATATTTTAAACCAGCAGTGGTTTTACCTGAATTAGAAAAACAGCAGCCAAATTATATAGCTTATAACGTGAGCAGTACCCATTTTGATGAGATGGGTGCCATTGGACATGAGTTGTTTGCCGACAAAACCACTCACTTTACTGAAAAAGGTATTACTCTTTTTGAAAATCCCAAAGTGATTATTTATATCGAAGATCGACAAACCAAAAGATCGACAACGTGGCAAATAAGCAGTAAAGAGGGGATCCTTTATGAGCAAAACAGATTAATATTAGCCAATGAGGTCCAGGTGAAAAACCTCAGTCTAGATCAGCTTGTACAAACAATGTCGACAGAAAAACTAACCATACTACTGGATAAAAAAGAGATCAGCAGTGACCAATTGGTTACTTGGCAGGGTCCACAAATGCAACAACAAGGGGTTGGTATGTGGGCTTCTCTAATCACAGAAGAATTAATTGTAAAAAATCAAATTAACGCGGTATATCATAATGAAGAAAACTAAAACCAAAATAACACTACTATTCAGCTTATTACTTTTTTCATTTTCAAGTGTTGCGCTTGAGTCTGATTATGACAAACCCATTCACGTGAGTTCAGTCAGCCAGAACGCACAAATGAAAAAGAATACAGTGGTATTTCTAAGCGATGTGTTACTAACACAGGGCTCTATTAAAATAACGGCCGACAAACTTACCGTTATTCGTCAGAAATTACCAAATCATGAAATAATGATAGCGGAAGGGACAGAAGGACGTATTGCCGCCTTTTATCAGACTCAAGATGATGGCAAACCTTTTGATGCACAAGCAGATAATATTAATTATGATATTGGCAAAGGGAAAATAACACTAACAGGTAATGCACAAGTCAAGCAGCTTGATAGCCAAATTAACGGTTCTGTCATTATTTACCTTCTAGACAGTAAAGAGTTGATTGTCAGTACTGGGGACGATGAAGGCGGACGAGTTAATACTGTTTTTTTACCAGCTCAATTTGAAAAAGACAAAACGGAGACGACTCAAAATAATAGCTCCGAAATAAAGAAGAATAATTAAAATGGCTGAATTAATAGCAAAAGATTTAGTAAAAAGCTACAAAGGTCGCACGGTCGTTAATGGTGTCAATTTAACGGTTAAGACAGGCGAAATTGTTGGTTTACTGGGGCCTAATGGGGCAGGTAAAACCACCTCTTTTTACATGGTAGTCGGTTTAGTTAAGCAAGATGAAGGGTCGATTGTTATTGACGGTGAAGATATTTCTCATCATCCAATGCATATTCGCGCGCAAAAAGGAATCGGTTATTTACCACAAGAAGCCTCTATCTTTCGCCGTTTAACGGTCACTGAAAATATCATGGCTATTTTGCAAATTCGCAAGGAATTAACGACTGCACAACGTAATGAAAAATTAGAATCTTTACTTGAAGAGTTCCATATTACTCACATCCGTAATAATAAAGGCATGAGCCTATCCGGTGGAGAACGGCGCCGCGTCGAAATTGCGCGCGCACTTGCAACCGAGCCTAAGTTTATCCTCTTAGATGAACCTTTTGCAGGCGTTGATCCTATCTCTGTTATTGATATTAAAAATATTATTCAGCAACTGCGTGATCGTGGGTTAGGCGTCTTAATTACAGATCACAATGTACGCGAAACATTAGATGTGTGTCAGCATTCCTATATAGTTAACCATGGCGAAATTATTGCAATTGGGACGCAAGACGAAATATTAGCAAACGCTCATGTAAAACAAGTTTATCTAGGTGAAGAATTTAAGTTATAGCGTATAGTTAACCACTTAACATAGTGGCATTGCTTAGCATGAGGAAGAAAGTGTTTTGATGAAACAAGGCTTACAGTTGAAGATGGGTCAGCAACTTTCAATGACCCCACAATTACAACAAGCAATTAGGTTATTGCAACTTTCGACTATTGAATTGCAGCAAGAAATCCAAAATGCACTCGATGAAAACCCATTGCTTGAGCAGGGTGATGACAACACAATGGAAGCTGTTACCACAGAGCAGGATAGCAGCCAAATAGATATCTCTGAAGCGATTACAAAACAAGAATTTTCCGATAATTTGCCCGATGAAAGCAGCTGGGAAGAGTCCTATACTCCACCTCCAACGACCACTATATCCTCAGGTCGCTCTAGTTATGATGGAGAGGACACTGTTTACCAAGGCGAATCTTCAAACACGCTACAAGATCACCTAATTTGGCAAATGCAACTAACCCCCTTTTCGGAAACTGATATACTGATTGCGACTGCTATCATCGACTCAATTGATGAATCGGGTTATTTAACTACGAGCTGTGACTCTATTTTAGAAAGCCTATCCCCTGAAGTCGATGATCTTGAATTAGATGAAATTCTCGTTGTATTAAAGCGCATTCAACATTTTGATCCTGTTGGTATCGCAGCACGTTCAACACAAGAGTGCCTGCAAATTCAGCTTCGCCAATTGCCTCCACAGACGCCTTGGTTAAATGAGGCATTAATGGTACTTGAACTGCATATGGATCTGCTAGGTAATCGTGATTACCGCACATTGGCACGAAAAACCAAGCTAAAAGAAACGCAATTAGCCGAGGTGATGCGGCTAATTCAAAGCATGGAACCTCGCCCAGGCAACCAAATTGAAGATAGCCAAGCACAATATATAATACCCGATGTGTACGTTAAAAAAATTTCAGGGCAATGGCGTGTCTCCTTAAATCCCGATTGCGATCCTAACCTTTCAGTTAATCAGCACTATGCCGATATGTGCAAAAGTAAAATAAGTAAAACTGATTCACAATTTATTAAAGGCCATTTGCAAGAAGCAAAGTGGTTTATTAAAAGCCTGGAGAGCCGTAACGAAACCTTATTAAAAGTATCAAACTGTATCGTGCAGCAGCAACAAGCCTTTTTTGAATATGGTGATGAAGCGATGAAACCGATGGTTTTAAATGATGTTGCATTTGAAGTGGAAATGCATGAATCCACTATTTCTCGGGTCACCACACAAAAATTTATGCATACCCCCCGGGGTATTTATGAACTTAAATTTTTCTTTTCCAGCCATGTTGCTACAGAGAGTGGTGGCGAATGCTCATCGACAGCAATTCGAGCCTTGATTAAAAAACTCGTCAATGCAGAGGTGGCGACAAAACCCTTAAGTGACAATAAGATAACCCTATTACTTGAGGAGCAAGGGATTCAAGTTGCGCGCCGAACTATTGCCAAATACCGCGAGTCATTAGGTATCCCACCATCAAATCAACGTAAACAGTTGCTTTAATATTTGATTAACATTAAGAAATAGTGATTTCTTGATAGTTATTCACGAGCAAACTGCTACACTCGCGCGATTCTTTTACACTGACTTAAATAGAATAAAATATGAAAATATCGACTTTATTAACTCAAGACTCTGTTTTTAGCAAAGTTAATTGCACCAGTAAAAAAGGCGCATTAGAAAAAATAAGCCATATTGCAGGTGAAAAATTAAATATTGATCCTCAGATTTTATTTACTAATTTAATCGCACGTGAAAAAATAGGCTCTACAGGGGTAGGTGCAGGTATTGCTATCCCGCATGTAAAAATTGATAGTAGCTTACCCGCTACCGCTGTTTTTATTCAATGTGAGACTGCGATTGATTACGATTCATATGATGGTAACAAAGTAGATCTATTATTCGCTATTTTTGTGCCTGAAGACCTTTGTCAGCAATATCTTGTCGCGCTGTCGGAGATCAGTAAAAAACTATTAGATAAACCTTTTTTACGTCAATTAAGAAACGCGGAAAGTGATCTCGCTCTTTTTAAGTTATTACAGGCTGAATAGAACATCAATTGGAATTGCAATGAAATTAATCATCATTAGTGGACGCTCTGGATCGGGAAAAACAATCGCGCTGCACGTGCTTGAAGATTTAGGTTATAACTGCATTGATGGTGTCCCTTTCCAGCTACTTGAAGAACTGATAGATACCGTTGATGCTAAGCATAATAAAGTAGCAATCAGTTTAGATATCCGTAATCTACCGACCAAATCTGCTGATATTGAGCAACTGCTGAGTGACATAAAGCGTAAAGTTGAGATTGAAATCATTTATCTGGATGCAATTAGCAGCGAATTAATCCGCCGCTATAGCGAAACAAGACGACTTCACCCCCTCTCCAAACAGAAATTATCTTTATCTCAAGCGCTTGAACTTGAAAATGAACTACTGCAACCAATCCGTGACTGTGCAGCGCTAACCATAGACACAACAACACTTTCAATTCATAACTTAAATGAACGTTTAAAAATACATCTACAAGGGTCAACAAAAAGCAACTTACTGATTATATTTCAATCTTTTGGGTTTAAATATGCACATCCAGAGGATGCTGATTATATTTTCGATGTGCGCTTTTTACCTAATCCACATTGGGTGGCAGAGCTACAGCCCTATACAGGTTTAGATCAGCCAGTAAAAGAGTACCTCGATTCACACCACTTAGTGAAGCAGACAATTAGCCAAATTGAATACCTTTTCCAGTCTTGGTTACCTCACCTTGAAACCAATAACCGCAACTATGTTACTATTGCAATTGGTTGTACTGGAGGTAAACACCGCTCGGTTTATGTCACAGAACAGCTAGCAGCACGCTTTAAGGCTAAATACCAAGTGCAGATTGAACATAAGTGTTTAAAAAGGTAACAAACAGATGGATATCATCAAACAAACAATTACAATACAGAACAAATTAGGGTTGCATACACGTGCAACGATTAAGCTTGTTGAATTGGTAAACTCTTTTGATGCAACGATTACAATACGTCACCAAAATAAACAAGCAGATGCCGATAGTGTGCTCGGTTTGCTGGTTTTAGAAACCTGTTTTGGCCAAGAAATTGAAATACTAGCAAAGGGTAATGAGGCTCAGAAAGCGATGTCTGCCGTCACTAAACTGATAGAAGATAAATTCTTTGAAGAGTAACTTTTAAAATAGCACTATTAAAATAGAACCAAGGGAGTCACCCTATGCTGGAAAATACCGATCTGCAAAATGCCCAGCAACGCCTCCAAGAAGTCAATAAAGCCCTATCAAGTGGACTGTTTGTTCGTGCTCGTAGTATTCTTGAAAAAATGCCTGCTTGTGATGTTGCCCTGCTGCTGGAATCATCCCCCCCTGCTAATCGTAAAGTCCTATGGAATTTAACCGATCACGATCAGCAAGGAGAAATTCTTGAAGAACTAAATGAAGATGCAAAAGATGGCATCATCAACTTAATGGGGGCAGCAAATTTAGTCGCCGCTACAGAAGGAATGGATACCGATGATCTTGCCTATATTTTACGTGGTATTCCAGATAGTCTTTATCAAGCCGCGCTACAACAAATGGATGAGCAAGATAGACATCGTGTAGAGCAAGCACTCGCTTATCCCGAAAACACCGCTGGCTCGATGATGAATACCGACACCATCACCCTACGCCCAGATGTCTCTATCGATGTTGTACTGCGTTACTTACGTTTAAAAGGTGAGTTACCAGAAGCAACCGATACCCTGTATGTGCTCAATGAAAATGATCAATTAATTGGTGATGTTCCCCTTGCAACACTGCTAACGGTTGATCCATCACTGTCCATTGAGCAGGTAATGAATAATAGGACAGAAACCCTACGCGCTGAAATGGACGAAGGTGAAATAGCCAAATTATTTGAACGCCATGATTGGATCTCTGCGCCTGTCGTTGATGAAAACAACCATCTACTAGGGCGGATAACCATTGATGATGCGGTTGATATTATACGTGAAAATGCCGAACACTCGATGATGGGTATGGCAGGTATGGATGATGATGAAGATACTTTTGCCCCTATCCTACCGAGTGCCAAACGCCGTACTGTTTGGCTGTCAATAAATTTAATTGCGGCATTTATTGCCGCATCTGTGACTAATATGTTTGAGGCCACATTAGATCAAATGGCGACATTGGCGGTGCTCATGACCATCGTACCAAGCATGGGCGGCATTGCAGGCAATCAAACACTCGCGCTGGTTATTCGAGGCCTTGCGGTTGGCCACATAGGCAGCAGTAATACGAAATGGTTAATCGGCAAAGAAGCTGCCATCGGTGTATTGAACGGTTTAGTTTGGGCACTGTTGGTGGCAACCGCTGTTACCCTATGGAAGGGTGATATAACTGTTGGTTACATTATCGCTGGGGCGATGTTTATCAATCTCTCTGCAGCAGGGATAGCGGGTGTTACCATCCCGCTAATTATGCATAAATATAAAATAGATCCCGCGCTGGCCGGTGGTATGGCATTAACCACCGTCACTGATGTCATTGGTTTATTTTCTTTCTTGGGGATGGCAACACTCGTATTACGCTTAGAGTAGCGCGCAAAATTAACTTTGTATAAAGGCTAACCAAGACTCAATGAGATTCAAAAAATCTTCTAATCCGCAAGATGCTTGAATCTCTAAGTCATAAAACTGTAAATCACCTTGCAAATCGATGTCATCCTGATTATTGAGCAAGCTGTGGTTCATCACCTGCGCTTCCTCCTGATTAATTAACAGTGAAAACTCACTGCCGACCAATCGACGTTCCATAATGCTCCGTTGTTGCAGTAACCCAATGGTGTCAAGCAAGGCCTCTATGGATGCGACAGACTGCCCCTCTTGTTCCAACCAGGTCGCAAATGCCTCATGCCCCATCGATAGCTTAGCCGTTGCTTGGTCGCTAATAAAATCTTTTCTAAATTCAAATTCCATAGTTGCTCAAAATAAGTAATAAAATTAACAGCTCAAATTAAGGTTTAGTATATACCCGTTATCATTAAAGATGCAAAATCACCTTGAGGCCTCATGGCAATAAATACATGTAACCTTGGCTCGAGCTAAGCAAATTGATACTGTGCAACTAGTTCCAAAAATTCTGTGTGGTGAATTGCTAGCATGCGACTTAGTTTTTCCCTCGTTAAAGAAGGTAGTGAAGCAAGAGCGAAGTTTGCAGCGTTCTCCGCTTAGCCATGCTCTTCGGTGAAGAAGAGAAAACCAGCTATTTGCGCTTTCTAGATTTTACCGATCCCCCTTCCTTCTTCGGTAATGATTTCCTTTATCTATATACATTTTACTGTCAGCCGATTTATAAAGCATAGAAAAAGCGCATTCTGCAGTTGACGCATAACCAAATGAGAAGCTTACTTTCGCCTCGTTGCGCTGAGCCGCAAGCTGCTGCTGGGTTAAGTTATCGGTCAGTTTATCTATAAAAGCAAACTTATCTTCAGTGACGATTATTGCAAATTCATCACCACCAATGCGGAAAACCTGCTGGCTAATGTCTTGCGCACATCTATTTAATACGCTAGCAGCCTCTTTGATTAAGATGTCCCCCTGTTCATGGCCTTGCTCGTCATTTACAGCTTTCAAACCATTAATGTCAATAATATATAAGGCAACATTTGAACCTGATTGGGTTTCCAACTTAGCCAATAAGTAATCAAAAGCTTTACGGTTTTTCAACTCAGTTAAGGAATCAGTATTCGCTAACATATCGAGATCTTCATTTAATGTGCGCATCATAAAATAACTGCGGAGCTCGGTGATAAAAAGCATTAGCCAACTGTTATTTTCTGATTCATCAGCTTGGTTTTTTATCATCAGCCAACCAGATTGATCAATTCCCACACTAAAACAGGTCACATATGCAGGCTTTCCGTCGATAATTATTTTTTTATCCTCGATAGCCTTATTTTTACAAGAAATAAGTTGTTCATTCACGGCTGAAAAGTCTATCTGTTGCATATTATAACAATTTGAGATACTTCGGTGCTTAAGTTGCTTAGGAAGAAACACGGCCATCGAACCCCCAGGTAAGCAGACGTCAATGCTATTAAATATCGTTTCAGCAACCGCTCTGTTACCAGCGCAAGACTCGAGCAGCCTGCGGAATAAGATTAATTGCTCAAAAACAAAATGGCTGTGTTCAACCTTACTCAAAGTATTTGCCAATTCACTCGTACGTAACTGCACCTGCTGCTCAAGCCCAGCATTAAGGTCTCTCACTTCTGCCAAATATTTTTCTCGGAGTAGATTGACACGAAGCAACTCGCCATTTTTATCCTCTAATACACGCATCTGCTGGTTAATCGTTTTTTGCAAACGACGTAACAGGCTATTTACATTCTTGAATTCCAATATAAAAAAGGGCTTAGAAGAGATTATTGCACCAAGCTCAAAGCGGCGCAGGAGCCTATTTAATTGATTAAAAGCATTAGAAAAAAGATGCGCAATAACAATCGCAACCAAGATTAAAACCACTAAGATAAATGCCCCCGTGGAGAGTACTGGTGACATTGCGTTATGGATGCTTGTTATTATTGCTTTTCTTGATTGCGCAACATTCAAATCTAACCATAATATATTTCTATATTTACTACTGCTAAAGCCGATTCGGCTACTTTTAATAACAGCATCATCATCACTACTCATCAGATCGCCGGCAATCACTTTGCCTTGCACTGAAAAATTAACTCTTTCCTGATCTGTTTTTACTTTCGCGGCTAATGCAACCATTTTAGAGACCGGCATAATCGCCAACAGGTAGCCATGTACCTCAACAGCACTCAACTTTACGGCAGAAGCAATTGGAACCACAAAAGCAATACCGTGAGCATCATTTTTAAGTAAATCAGGATTTTCGAAATATTTAATCCAAGGATTAGCCACAAACGTTTGCAACGCCTGTTTATTTGAGTAGTACAAGGAGCGGTTATCGGGTTCCAGCTTAATCAATGGCGACGCTTCTAAGGCTAAAATATTACCAGCGTAAGACTCCACAACAAAGCCGTCATTAGAGATCAGGTAAAGCGATTCGATCAATGGGTTATTTTCCCCAAAATTATTTAAGATACTCAATATCTGCTCAGAATAGAGCAAATTATCAATACCTAAACGCATCAGCTTTTGCTCAGATAACAGATTAAGGCCCGTTGTTAGCAACTCAACTTGGTGTAAAACATCGCTATTTATCTGTTTAGCAACTCTTTCTAATTTTTGCTCAACCGCCATTTCAACTAGCTGATATACTTTTTGATAAATAACCAATGAAAGTATCAAACTTGGAACTAGAGCAATAGTTGTTAATAAAATAAAGCTTAAAGTTCGTAAACGCAAAGCAATCTCCCCCGTATTAATGTCAGTTAATTTATCGATATTTATTTATCGCTCGGATTGGAAACCTTTTTACGTCGTTTTACTTCCCTATCGGCCACTCGCTGCATGAGTTGCACACTTTGCTGAACAGTATAATTATGATCCATTAGGCGGTTAAAACCTTTACTCATAGCTGACCATGCGATACTCATATTGGGACTGGTAGGCATCGTTTTAGTTGAGCGCATCTGCTTTATCACTACTTTGTTATTCTCAGTTGTTGCCCGTGCATCTTGCGTCAACGCTTGATTGTTCACTGGCATCAATCCACCTTGATCGCGGATTATCTCTTGAGCCTGCTTGCTCTGAGCAAACTGCGTAAATTTCTTAAGCATCTCAAATTTAAGACTGTCTTTAGATAAGTTTGGATATGCCAACACATAGCTACTAAACATAGGACGCATAACTTTATCCCCTATTTTAGGCAGCATTGCTATGCCAAGTTTATCCCCCATCGCTTTTTCAAGATCGCGAATAACCCAATCTCCATTTATCATATAAACTGACTTGCCTGCTTTAAACCGCTCGACACTGCAATCATGATCACAGTTAGTATCGACCACGTTGTCATTAGCGAGGGCTTTATAAAAAGTCAGTGCCTGTTGCATTTGTGGCGTATCAAGCGTTATTTTATCCCCCTCTAATGGCCACGATCCAAATGCAGACATAAATGGCACCAGCCAGTACATCTCTCTATAGTTCCAAGTAATAGGGTATTGCATATCAGCAGGAAAATCTTTCATTTGAGTTTTTAATTCCCCCCAAGTCGCTATCGGTTTTTCTACCAGTGAGCGATTGTAGAAGAGCATCAGATGATTCCCTTGAAATAAGGGCACACCATAATAGTTACCATCCACTTTACCCGCATCTCGCACCCGTGGTTCAATATCCGTGTTCTGCCAGTCAGCGGGAACAGGCGTTAGGTTAATCTCTCGATAGAGTCCAACAAAATCACCAGGGACATAAAGTAGATCAGGCAACTGATTGGTTCTAGCTTGTGTTAACACCTCATCTCTGAGCTTAGGAGAAAGAAATTGATAAAGCTCAACTTCAATAGCAGATGATTTTTGAAATTCCTCAACCAGCTTCACCACATAATTAGCATGCTGATGAGCATTCCAGAAAATTATTTTTGGAGTAGCCCATAATTGCGTAGAAAAAAACAGATTTACAACAAAGGGAATAATAAATAATGTGCATTGGGTCAATTTTTTCATATCAAATAAATCCATTTATATAAATATTTACGCAGCGGTATTGCCTGCAAAAAATCTCCGACCTTAGCGACGAAGGACTGATAAGTTTATGTCAGAGGGCGAATAAAAGACGAGTAATCCATTATTTCATGCTCACTCAGTATTTAATTTAAGTCGAGCTGTCTTCACGTCCCCCCCCCTTGATTAGTATATTCTAATTTATAGGTTACCATCTCTCAATCTACAACATAGGCGGCTGTCGACAAACAAGCCGAAAAGCTGAATATTTTTTCTTATTTATGAACAAGATCTAGCTTTAAGCATTGACTTGATTGGCATGTGAAAAGATAAATCAGCCACTTATTCGTGCATATTGACTTTAACATCGGCAAAAAAATAACAGCGTCACCAGACTGCTGAGAATATATCCTCAACAATATAACTAATATAGTGATCTATCACGGCGCTATTAAGTGTAGATATAGATAATCATTTTTTCCCTGTTTCGTTAATTTCTACTTTGTTCGCCATCACTTAAACTCGGGGGCTAAATAATGAAAGTGCAATATCTTTTGCCATTAAAACAACTTAAATCGCTCTAAAGCTTTTCTTTTATAATACAGGTTGATCGTAATATTGTGGCTGATCGCTGTAGACACAAACATTGTAATCTTCAACTAAACCGGTTTCTGCAACACAATGCGTTTCAAAAAAAGCAACAATCTCTTTACGCTGACAGTGTGCATCAAAAGCTGCTTT
Source organism: Psychromonas antarctica (assembly GCF_022267535.1). Lineage (GTDB taxonomy): Bacteria > Pseudomonadota > Gammaproteobacteria > Enterobacterales > Psychromonadaceae > Psychromonas > Psychromonas antarctica. The sequence goes on along the minus strand of NZ_JAHNZV010000001.1, from coordinate 99,426 downwards.
ATCACGCCAGACTTCATTAAATACAATAGGAAAACTTGTACCCGGTGCAAAATCATTTTTAATATGGCGTGTGACTAAATATTGAATGCATCCATCCTCACGTTGTGAATTTGGTTCAAGTGCTTGTAATACTTTAAACAACTCGTCTACTTTTCCTGTTTTAGGTTGAAACATTGCGATACAGTATATTTTTTGAGACATAGTAACCTTGCTAAATTTAATGGATTAAAGGTGTGTATAAATAATGATCTGCGTATTTTAATTAAAGACAGACGCCGTCTTATATCTAATTGAATCATCATATTAAGACAAACATTTTACGCGACTTTGGCAAAAATTAACATCAAACTATATCGCTCTGCGTGATGAAATGTGCGCAAACCTGCCCGTTACTCATTTCTATATAGACCACAACAGCATTTTGGAATTCAAGCATTAAATGTTTATGAGCATGCGAGATAATACTCAGCGTAATACAATTAGCTAAAATACCGCTCAATAAATGATTCATAATAAAGTGTGTTAACTGCTAATTTATTAATTGAGGGCTATCTTGGGAGGCGTTGTGAGGAGCTGAACTTTAGCAGAGCTTGCCGCATTCCATTACTTTCAAAAGGTTTTATTTGCATATAAAAAAGCGGAAGAAAATTCCTCCGCTTTTGCACTACTGTTTAAAGTTTGATTTTTTCTAATCTCAGACTCTTTCATTATTTTCTGAAGAAAGTTGGGTCAAAATCGCGTCTATCAAGTTCATTGGTTTTAAATATTGAAAAGTTACGACCTGCATAAAAAAATAAAATATCCATGATAATTTCCTATTTGTTGTTTGTTACCCGTCCCTATTGGACAAAACAAATGTAACCTAGATCACACTTGCAAACAAGCCCAAAGAGAAATAAAAAAACATAAAAAACAACAAAAAACCCACAAAAAGAAGATGCACATCACGAAAAGACACAAAAAGTGTAGCTTTATTACACACCGTTCACTAATTTGAAAATATTTATTTAAAGATAAAATTTTTAAATGTTACTTTTAAGCCCTGAAAACCCCCAACCTTAATTTTGACTTAACGTTTGCTTTTATATTAGGTAAAGAATAATTGAGAGTGCTGTAAATCGTTTCCCTCGCCAATCTCAGTCCTTACATTCAGGCATGACTTCACTCTCAGAGATCAATCACCGCAATGGCATTTTTTCCCTGCAAACTCACATAAACTTTAGTAACTGATTTATTCCCCGCAATATATTCCGGCTCTAAATCTGGCTCAATACTGGCATTAAAGCCATTTAACACTAACTGTTTAGGAAGCTCATGGAAACGAGGACCGGCATCAAAACCAACGTGTGTAACATCGGTGGTGAATGCTTTTCCCTGCCCGTCGGTATCGATAATCGCGACTTCTCAGCGCAGAATTCATATCGGAAGGCTCCCCCCCTCAATAGCGACTAATAACAGCTTTCCATCCGTGGTAAAGGTTACCATATCGGGTAATGATCCCACATAAAGCGCCTTAATAAAGGTCAGACTTTGTGTATTATAAAAAGCGACCTAACCCGCATCCGTTTTTATTTTCGCTTCAATTGCAACGGCAAGTACCCCATCAAAGGCATCCACACTATTTTTAGCGCCTGCTGCACCTTTAATATGCAGCAGGAGATCTTCACTTACATTCAAACGGTTAAACAGAGTTGATTTTAATGCTCTAGCTTGAAATAGTTTGCGGTCACTTTTATGGTTGATATTTCGCTCTGATGGCGTGATATGTGCAACTTAAATAGCATAAAACAGATAAACACTTTGTTATTACTATTGTTTTTCAGAGTATAATACTGACCATTCGATGATTAGTTAAGGGCTCAGCAATGACGTTAGACCTTCTTATTTGGTTGGGCATTATATTTTGTATCACCCAATCTGCTATCTTTTCTGGGCTAAACTTAGCTTTTTTTAGTATTAGTCGCTTACAATTAGAAGTCGAGGCTAAGCGAGGTAGTAAAGAGGCGCAGGTTATTTTAAATATGCGTGAGGACTCTAATTTTTTATTATCGACCATACTATGGGGTAATGTTTCCATTAATGTATTACTGACATTATTATCAGATTCAGTGCTGGCCGGTGTTTATTCTTTTTTGTTTTCCACTGTGGCCATTACTTTTTTAGGGGAAATATTTCCACAAGCCTACTTTTCTCGTAACGCCCTCAAAGTAGCTTCAAGACTCACACCCGTTATCCGTATTTATCAGGTATTACTTTTCCCCGTAGCTAAATTGTCTGCATTAATTTTAGATGGTTGGTTGGGTAGAGAAGGCATTACCTATTTCCGAGAGAAAGAACTTAAAGCTATTATCACAGCACATATAGACGCAGATGAAGCTGAAGTGCAGCATGTAGAGGGAATCGGGGCGATTAATTTCTTACAAATTGACGATATCCCAATCACCAGTGAAGGAGAAGAGCTAGATCCTCAAAGTTTAATTCAATTACCTTGTAAACTCGACTTACCTATTATTCCAGAGCGAGGCAGTGAACCTTTCAAACAGTTTATCCAGGATGTGAATGCTTCTGGTCATAAATGGGTAATTTTAGCCAATGCTCTGCAACAACCTTTGTTAGTGATAGATGCGGATGGTTTTATTCGTTCAGTATTAACCGATGAATTAAATACCGACCCTTACCAGTATTGCCATCGTCCGTTAATCATACACCATGCGAACTGCACCTTAGGACAAGCGATGCAAAAATTGAAAGAAGCTCAGGGGACAGCGGTGGAGACCGATGAAGTCTTAGATCATGATGTTATTTTAGTCTGGACTGATATGCCACGCATCATCACAGGAGCAGATATTCTAGGACGTTTGCTAAAAGGCATCGGGAAAAATCAAGAATCTAAGTAATAGGGATTAAATGGACGTCCCTCCTCTGCGCTTTTGGGCCACTGTTTATCTTTGTAAACGAGCACTTATCAGGACTATATTCGCTAGGATCTGTCTATTATGCTACACATACTAATGCGCGAGTACGTGGCTTTGAATTAAGGAGGAAGCGCGTCAGGCGTATTTATTGATCGCTACGACTATCATCAGTTATTACAGGGCATCGATTATGTATTTTGTGAAAATATCATCAGAGCTTATTTACACTATTGATTCGGCTGCAAGCTTTGTTTTTAACATTGCAGCGGCCAATACTGACCATCAACAAACGGTAGAAGAAAATCTCACTATATCACCCTCTATTGATAGTGAGTGGTGTCCGCTTAATGACTTTGGTTGCCGTGGTCTGCGCTTAAAAGTGGAGCCGTGCGAATTGAGCATTAGATACAGCGCGACAGTGCTATTATCACCAGAAATCGAGCAGATCAGGTATTTAAATGAAGTTGAGCATAAAAGATTACCGACATCGGTACTGCCATTTTTAAACCCTAGTCGGTACTGTGAATCTGACCGTCTCGGACGGTTTGCCTGGAAAGAATTTGGCCAGTTACAAAGAGGATACTCGCGAGTTAATGAGATTTGTAATTGGGTAAATGCGCATATTGATTACGTTGCGGGTAGCACCGATACGTCTTCCAGTGCTTGTGATGTATTAATCCAGCGTGCTGGCGTCTGTCGGGACTTTGCTCATGTGAGCATCGCGCTATGTCGTGCTTTGGGCATTCCTGCTCGTTATGTTTCGGGCTATGCCGTTGGGTTAGAGCCACCAGACTTTCATGGATTTTTTGAAGTTTATTTAGAAGATCGCTGGTATCTTTTTGATGCCACTCGAATGGCCCCCGTAAGTGGGTTGGTGAGAATTGGTATTGGCCGTGATGCGGCAGACACTTCATTTGCCAATATTGTCGGTCAAGCTACGATGCAGTTTATTAAAGTGGAGGCGACATCGGCTGATTCTAACCTTCTATACAATAATGGGGCTCCCGTATCAACCGCTTAGCTCATTAATAATTCCTAAACAAACTTAATATTGAGGGTAAATAAACAATCACCGCCGAATAGTGCTAGCGAACCGTTAGCCATATGAGCTAAAAGAGGGATGCTATAAAAATTAAAAACAAAACAGCACCTACTTCATATTGATTTAAATAGCCAAGTACACTCAACAAAATATTTTGATATACTCAATAATAAATAACGGCACTGATTTTCACTTGTTTCAAGGATATAAATGTTCACAAACACCACTAAGCATTCATTTGTTCCCACAGATAAAACACAAAAAAAAATTCAGAGCGAGCTTACTACGTCAGTGAATAACACCTTATTAGCGAACCGAATTCCTGCCTCAGTAACAGATAAGTTATCTAATCAAGTCGTCACTAATATCGATTTATTGATGCTTTATAAAATAATCGCACAAGATATTCAAGATCAGCGTTTTCCTAAGCAACGTATTTTAGATAGAACCATTGTTCATATGTTCGAGATTTTATATCGAATCATTAACACTCAAGATGAAAATAGAAATAAAGCTAATGTAAATGAATTTTTTTCGATTGTACCGCGTGGTGAGTGTTTAGATCTTTTTTTGCAGTTAGTCAAAGAGTATTGCATGGGGGATGAAGAAATTGAACGTCACACTTATAAAATGGGACCACTTATTGAGGCGTATCGTAATGACACCATCATCAATTGGTATGAACTATATAAAAGTGAGCAATTTAAAGACTACCTCACTGGCTTATTAACTTTAATTTTGACACACCTTCGTGAAGACCCCAAACCTATTCCAGCTTTAGAGAATAAAATCCCGATTCGCTATCAACCCTACCGCATTAATTCTTTTTTGAATCAAATTTGTAAATTAAAACAAACAGGGCTTTTAAGCTTATAAGAATAAGTAATGAAAGCGGCAGTTGGATTTGTTACTTTAACCTCGACTAAGGATGATGAAAGCTAAATTATCTTTAAAATCAGCCCCCTGAAGTTAGTATTATAAATATATCGATGCTTTTGTGGTCTAAATCCACTCCTGCTCTTTTTAGACAAATCAACGAGGCTAAGATCTTCGTCGCCTATTTTATTTTCAGCTCAAAAAGCATGCAACCTTACTTGTCGGTAAGGGCTAAACTGCAACAATGAAAATTATAACAATCCGTTAATAAAATGCTCACAGTTGGTGTAGGATAATAATTACACATGCTTATGCACTTAACTCAGGTAAAAATGGGGAAAGATAAAAACAAGTCAAAAAATCGCACCACAGAGTAAAATGAGGGAAAACATAGAAAAACATAAAAAATAATAATTATCTTATATTTTAGTCTATTAGTTTTTTCTCTGTGTAGCGCGCAGCGCCTCTGTTAATGAATGCGAACCGAAACGCAGTTTAGCAGTCGCATGAAGTGTGCGTGGTAGTGGTTTTAATCTTTTTACAAAAAACAACCTGAGTCATCTACATAAGCATGTAATTAAATAAAGGCAACCGGTGAGTAATTACTAGTTATTACGATTGAGCGTAGCGTCGGGATTGGCATTACAAAAACGATTAGAGCGGAAACTTACATCGCTAGAAAATTAGCTTGCAGCAGACAAACGCAAAGATAAATTAAAGAAAAGCAAAAAGAATTTCAAGGCAGAAATACTGAGATGCCAGAAAAAGGCTGCAATCAGATTGCAGCCTCCAAATATAACGCCTAAGGGAACGATTATTTAATATAATCGCCTGTTAACCCTTCAATTTTCTCACCGTTCATCACATAAACTCTGATGTTACCTTGCCCTTGTGCAGATGCGTTGACGGTCGTACCGACTTGGGTATCACCTGTGACCAGGTCGACCCAATGCGCATTAGGTAAGCCACTAAAAGTTGCATTACCCGAAATAACCACAAGTGCCATGCTATCTACACCATCCTGAGTATATCTTCTGACAAATTTATAGGGGCCAAACTGTTTATATTGCCCCATTTGCAGTGCAGGAACTGCTCTTCTGATGCGGTTTAGTGCGCGAATATGTTTAGCAAGCGGGTATTCAAGCGATGCTTTCATATTGCCAGTTGCTGATGAGTACTCACCAAATTCACTGACATTCACAGACCCTTCTAAGTGGTCTCCGAAATAAGCGCGACCGGTTGTTGATAATGGTGCATTTGGACCCACATCAATAGGAGCTCCTTTCATAAACTCTATCTCAGAGCCGTAATACAGTGTTGGAATACCGCGGAAAGTAAAAATCAATGATAATTTCTCAGCCCAGTCAGACTGACTACCGGCGTAACGCTGATTTTCAGGCGCGCCATCTGGCGCGTAATCATGGGAATCGACATAAGTGACATTCCAAGTTGCGTCGTTATATGTATGATCGCCACCAACCGCCATTGCCCATGCATCTTGGGTGTTCTTAAACGCCCAATGCATAGGGAAGTCAATGACGTCCATACCGGATCTCATGCTCCAATCAGGCGTATGATAATCATAGCCATTTAATGCATGGTTATCACTTGATGGTTGAGTATTAGGATCTAAATTATCATTATAATGCTGCAGAGCTGATGCTGTATTACTAGCCATATTACCCCAAGGGTAACTTTGGCTCTCTTTCCATGTGTAAAATGGTGCAGAGATAGCGGGTTTACCATCATTCCAGACACTTCTATAACGCGTTGCTACTTCACCAAAGATAAAGAAGTTTTCACCACCACGCTCTTTAAATGCAGGCACAAACTCTTTATTAAAGGTCAACCTAGAGATATGTTTAACCGTATCAACGCGGAAGGCATCCACGCCCATATCAATATATCGATTGAAAGAATCAACAATATACTCACTCACTTGCGGATTTTCTGTATTGAGATCCTGGCAGTCGCCAGCAATGGAGCCTATCTGAACTTCATAGGTTTCCCAACCACCTTTAAAATCATGGTTATGATAGTGAACATCAACATCTAAAGGCGCACGCATCGCACGAATTCGCGATTGGAATTGTAAACCCGGTCGAGTATTAAGATCACCTAATGTATTGTAATTGGCAGGCAACATACCTGCGGGTGCAATATTACTGATCGCTATTTCCGGTATTTCATTTAACTCAGTACCCGATTCGCGTTTAAACAGCGGGTGTAAGTTTTCTTCACCAAAGTTGCCTGAATGGTTAAATACAACATCCTGAATAATTTTCATACCACGCGCATGCACCGCATCAATGAGCTCTTGATACTCATCCATCGCACTACCATCACCATTGCTATCAAATCTTGGATCTATTTGCTGAAAATTTGAAGCATGATAACCATGGTAATCATAACCACTAATATTAGTCACAGGTGGCGTAATCCAAACAGCAGAAAAGCCTAATGCTTTTAAATAATCTAATTTTTCAATTAAACCTTTAAAATCGCCTCGCCAGCAAGGATCTTGATCTGGATTACCCGCTTGAGCATCATCCCAGCAATGCACATTGTTACTACTATCACCATCATAAAAGCGGGTCGTCATCGCAAAGTAGATAGTTTCTTTACGGAAATCAGTACGCTCTGGCGTGCTGCCAATATAGTAGTTAAAGGCGTAAATTTTCTCATTGCCTAATGCATCAACGGCTAATATGCGTATCTGCGTATACCCATCGTCCAGCGTGATCGATTGACTGTTATACAGAGGCTGAATGGTGACAGGCAGGCTACCGTCTTTAGTTAAATACATAACCGCTGAACCATCAACATTGTTATCAGTAACGCTAAAGGTGACTGTTTGAGATGTAGTGTAACTGCCTTTTGGCAAGCTAGCGGTGACAACTGGCGCAGTGATATCTGTATTGAGTCGGTACATAAACTCAGCCACTTCCGATTGATTTGCTTTGTTATCGATGGCGATAACTTTAATCACAGCATCATCAACGCTGCCCATATCGGTTATGATAATCGCATGAGTGTAGAGCGCTGAATTGATCGTTGGTGTACTTCCGTCAAGCGTGTAATAGAGACTCGCATTCGGATCTCGGTCTTCAGCTAGAAGATCGATGCTCAGGCTAATCTCTTCATAATTACCCGCAGCAGGGGATGCGGAGACAACAGGTGCTTTTTTATCTTCAATTTCACACAGATCCATGCTTACCCAATTGTTATTCTGGTAACAGGGTGTTGCGGGATCTAATATTAAATCAGCAGTTTGTCCGGCGCTGCCGTTAAAGATAATATTGGCGCTCACTATTGTTTGTGTAAAATCAAACTTGTACCAGCCATCAGCGACTAATTCAAGTGCTTCTCCTGGCCAAACTGTTGGCGTTAAAGCGGGCACAACAGCCCAGTAATGAAGATAAGGTACACTGTGGTTTGCGCTGTTTTGATAATAAATCACTGTGTTTTCAGATGGTTCATCCGTTGTAATGTTGTAATCAAAGCTGGCTAACGCGCTATTACCTGAAGCATCAATCATAAATACTTTTAATAGTAGATCTGAACCTGTTGCGCTAACGTCTGCCGCTGTAAATATTTGTTCATTGCAGTTAGCAGACAGAGCTGAAGGTATTGTTCCATCAGTTGTACAATACAACTGTGGCGCACTGTCTTGGTTATCAATCACACTCAACGTCACAGTCTGCGGGCTGCTATAACTACCCGCCGCAGGTGTAACATTCACTACCGGCGCTTGCGTATCAGTCTCCGCCACAACAACAGCCGTCACCTCTTTAGTAACAGCGTTAATACATACGTTATAGGTGGTATTTGCATTAACAATAAAGTCTGTTACTGGATAATTTTCCGACCAATCTCCAAAATGATCAATCTTAAAACGAGGGCTAGCATCTGCAAAATGTTGCTCAGTACAGAAATTTAGATTGTCACTACTCTCCATCGGGGTTGCCACCCAATCATTGGCAGTGCCTCGAAAATACCAATTGTCTGCAACAACCACGACACCACAATCACTTACTTGAGTTGCTGTTATATTGTGAGTATCACTGTTAAACATTATCTGATAACTTTTATCAGGGGAAACGGTGTAATCACCAGCAGGGTAATTTTCGCTCCAATCACCAAAGCGATCTATTTTAAATCGGGGATTATCGGAGCCGAAAGTCTGGCAGGTTTGGAAATTGTTACCGGAAACATTCTCCAGCGAGGTAGAGACCCAGCCATTGGCTGTGCCCCTAAAATTCCAATCAGCTTGGGCACTAATAGAAACTAACGCCAAGCCAATAAAAATTGCTTTTTTCATTTAATGTCGTCCTTGTGCATGCGCGAAAGCGCACCTCGCAGTGTTAATTTCAGTATTTAAATGAAATCAATAACAATTTAAGCGACAACAAGTCGACAGGTGGTAACAAACAGAAAAGTTTGTTATCTCGTTGCTATGTGTAGAATCCATTCTTCACTAAGTTAAATTAGAAACATTCCAATATAACTTTAAGTCGCTTTAAAGTGCGAGTCTTTAAAACCTCTTATTTTGCCACTAGCAACCAACAATCTTCATCCTGAAAATTAATATAGCTAATAATAGAAAATTAATAACTCCGAGATCGACACGCTGTGCTTTGACGCTTCGCGAATAGCTGACACATCAATATCGTTTATATGGGAACTCGGATTAAAATCTGTTAGCAATGATCACACAAGGCTAAATTTTGCGCAAGTTGATGCTTTAACATACAACGATAAGTCTGGGCTAGGTCATACTTACAGCCTTCAAAAGCAGGTGCTAAGCCGATCCACAAGATAGATACACCGTTATCTATCTCGATTGTGATATTAAGTTAACTATGTTTATTTTCGAAAAGGAATAACCTAGCAATGTGGCTTGCGGCTTTCTTCCTTCCTATCATAAGTTTATCTTGTACTTAGCAATAAAAAGGATGCAACTAATGCGCTGGCTAAGTTATATCTCTGCATCGTGTTACTAAAAACGCTCTTTACTTTACCTTGGGTTTTCTTGCTGTTAAGCGCGTATATTTCTGCCACTGTGAAACTGTGTATCGCTTACTCATCATTCCCCACCAGTAAAGGCTGAAATCCAACCTTAAAAGTTAAAGCCCAAAACAACAAGCGAAAGCTTTCCTAGATAAAACAGATCTAAAAGCGGGGAGAGCTAGAAGTAACAAATACAAGCGTAAAACGGCAAAAATGAGCATAAAAAAAGGCGCTTTAAAAGCGCCTTATAAATATCTACGACAACCGTAATATTACTTGCGTTTTACCGCTTTAGCATTGGGCATGTCTGTAATCGACCCTTCATAAACTTCAGCCGCTAAGCCTACTGATTCATGTAGTGTCGGATGCGCATGAATAGTTAATGCAATATCTTCAGCATCACAGCCCATTTCAATTGCCAGACCAATTTCACCTAATAATTCACCTGCATTGGTGCCCACCACTGCGCCGCCAATAACGCGATGCGTCTCTTTATCAAAGAGTAATTTAGTTAATCCATCAGAACAATCAGAGGCAATCGCGCGGCCCGAAGCTGACCAAGGAAATACCGATTTTTCATAATTAATCCCCTGCTCTTTAGCTTCTTTTTCAGTTAAACCTACCCATGCTATTTCTGGCTCAGTGTAAGCAACTGAAGGAATTGTTTTTGGATCAAAGTAATGTTTTTTACCCGCTATCACTTCCGCGGCAACATGGCCTTCATGCACACCTTTATGCGCAAGCATCGGCTGACCGACAATATCGCCGATAGCATGGATATGTGCCACATTAGTCAGCATCTGCTTATCAACTTCGATAAAACCTCGGTCAGTAACCGTAATACCCGCTTTTTCTGCATCAAGTGAAAGACCGTTAGGCACGCGCCCAACTGCAACTAATACGGCATCATAGGCTTTTGCTTCGGCCGGCGCATTAGCACCTTCAAAAGTAACATAAAGTGCATCTTCGCGCGCATCAACCGCGGTCACTTTAGTGGATAACATTATATTGAATTTATTTTTTACTTTCTTAGTGTAAATCTGCACAATATCTTTATCTGCTGCAGGCACCAGCTGATCAGCAAATTCCACAACATCAACATCTGATCCCAACGATTTGTACACTGTACCCATCTCCAGACCGATGATGCCGCCACCTAAAATAAGCAAACGTTTTGGCACACAACGCAGTTCTAAGGCATCCGTTGAATCCCATACACGGTGGTCATCATGCGGAATAAAAGGTAATTTAACGGGACGCGATCCTGCGGCGATAATGGCATGATCAAAGTTAACAGTCGTTTTTTCATCATCACCCTGCACCACAATCGTATTTGGCCCAGTAAACTTACCGAAACCATTAACGACGGTGACTTTACGCATTTTAGCCATGCCTTGCAGGCCACCCGTTAATTGTGAAACCACTTTATCTTTCCAGATACGTATTTTATCAACATCTGTTGATGGCTCACCAAAAAGTACACCATGCTCAGAAAGTGCTTTTGCTTCTTCAATCACTTTTGATACATGTAACAATGCTTTTGATGGGATACATCCCACGTTTAGACAAACGCCACCTAGCGTATTATATTTTTCAATTAATACTGTTTCTAACCCTAAATCTGCAGCGCGAAATGCTGCGGAGTAACCTGCAGGGCCTGAGCCGAGTACCACAACTTGTGCTTTAATTTCTTTACTCATGTAAACCTCTATCAAAGTGTTTCATCAAAAACTGTTTTGAGTCTATTAAATTGCTAAGCAATTGCAAAACAAAAGGCCGACAAATGCCGACCTGCTAACATTATTATAGAATCAACGTACGTAGATCAGATAAGTAATGGTTAATCGCGGTAATAAAGCGCGCCCCATCAGCACCGTCAATCACACGGTGATCATATGAAAGAGCCAGTGGCACCATTAAGCGAGGAGTAAACTCTTTACCATTCCATAACGGTTTCATTGCTGATTTTGATACGCCTAAAATAGCCACTTCAGGTGCATTAACGATAGGCGTAAACTGCGTTCCGCCGATACCGCCAAGACTAGAGATAGTCATACTGCCACCCTGCATATCTTTAGCCGTCAATTTACCTGCGCGTGCTTTTTTAGATATTTCCCCTATCTCACGTGAAATAGCGTAAATACCTTTATTTAATACATCATTCACAACCGGTACAACCAAGCCGTTCGGCGTGTCTACGGCGATACCAATATTGAAGTATTTTTTAAGGATCAAACTTTCGCCATCTACAGATAATGAAGAATTAAAGTTAGGGTATTGCTGTAGTGCTTTAGCTACCGCTTTCATCATAAATACCAGCGGGCTAATTTTAACACCAAGCTCCTGCTTCACTGCAAGTGCATTTTGTTCTTGACGGAATGCTTCCAGATCAGTGATATCCACTTCATCAAATTGCGTAACATGAGGAATAGTCACCCAGTTACGATGCAATGTAGGACCGGAGATCTTTTGAATACGTGAAAGTGGTTTTTCCTCTATTTCACCAAATTTAGAAAAATCAATTTGTGGTGAAGCAATAACTTGCAGACCATTTCCGCCACCGGTTACGGTTGACGCTGTTGCCTTAGGACGTGACAATTCATATTTAACAAACTGCTGCACGTCCTCTTTTAAGATGCGTTTTTTACGCCCTGTACCGGTTACTTTACTTAAGTCAACACCAAACTCTCGTGATAAACGGCGCACTGAAGGGGAAGCATGAATCGCGCCGCCACTCGTTTGCTCGTTGCTTGCCGGGTGATACGATACTGGCGGTGCTTTTGCAGCAACCGCAGCGACAGGCGCAGCAGGTGCAGCCTCTTTTACAGCAGCAACTGCTGCCGCCGGTGCAGCCTCTTTTACAGCAGCAACTGCTGCCGCCGGTGCAGCAGCACCTTCACTCGCGGTTTCAACAAGCAATATTAAAGTCCCTTCCGAAACTTTATCACCGACTGCGATTTTAATCTCTTTAACAATGCCCGCGAACGGCGCGGGTACATCCATCGACGCTTTGTCACCTTCAACGCTAAGAATATCTTGCTCAGCTTCAATGCTATCACCCACAGAGACTAAGACTTCTGTAACTTCAACTTCATCACCACCGATATCAGGAACACAAACTTCTTTGAGTTCTCTAATCCCAGCAGCGGGTGCAGCAACAGCCTCGGAAGCGGGTGTTTGTTCAACAACAGTGGCCACTTCAGGCGATGCAGCGGGTGCTTCAGCAGGAGTATCAACAACCACTTCACCTTCGGCTTCGGCTTCAACAATTAAAACAAGGTTGCCTTCAGAAACACTGTCACCAACCTTTACTTTGATCTCTTTAACCACACCGGCGACGGAAGACGGAACATCCATCGCCGCTTTATCACCTTCAATCGAAAGAATATCTTGATCGATGGTAATCGTGTCGCCGACAGAAACCAATATCTCAGTGATATCGGCTGCATCGGAGCCAATATCAGGCAGTAAAAATTCTTTTAATTCAGACATAATTATTTTTCCTAATCAATAAAAACAGTGAAGCCATGCGCTAAGGCATGGCTATTACTTTTTCTTATTTACGCAAATAGTGGGTTAATTTTATCGGTATCAATAGCAAATTTAGCGATTGCCTGAGTCACGACAGAACGTTCAATTTCGCCTGTTTTAGCCAATTCATGTAGTGTCGCCACCACAACATAACTTGCATTAACCTCAAAATGACGGCGCAAGTTATCGCGACTATCGCTGCGTCCGAAACCATCTGTGCCTAATACACGATAAGGTCCTGGTACATAAGCACGAACTTGCTCTGCATAAGATTTCATATAATCGGTACAAGCAACCGTTAAGATCTTTTCTTCAAGCTGCTCGGTAATATAGGCCTTAACTTCCGGCGCTTCTGGATGCAACATGTTGATACGATCAACGTTTTGTCCATCACGCGCTAATTCGTTAAACGATGTGGTACTGAACACCGTTGAACTAATACCATAATCATCGCTAAGGATCTGTGCGGCTTTGCGTACTTCAAGCATAATAGTACCTGAGCTAAGTAGCTGTACTTTAATTTTGCCCGAGGCTTTAACTTCATCAAGTTTGTAGATACCTTTACGAATGCCCTCTTCGACACCCACCGGCATTTCCGGTTGTACGTAGTTTTCATTCATAACGGTTAGGTAGTAGAAGACATCTTCTTGGTCTTCATACATACGTTTCATACCATCTTGTACGATAACGGCGACTTCATAACCATAAGTCGGATCATAAGTAATACAGTTAGGGATAACGCCTGCTTGGATATGGCTGTGACCATCTTCATGTTGCAGACCTTCACCGTTAAGTGTGGTGCGTCCGGCTGTGCCACCGATCATAAAGCCACGGGCACGTTGATCGCCAGCAGCCCATGCCATATCGCCAACACGTTGGAAACCAAACATTGAGTAATAGATATAGAAAGGAATCATTGGCATATCGTTCGTGCTGTATGATGTTGCCGCAGCGACCCAATCACTCATTGCACCAAGCTCATTGATCCCCTCTTGCAATACCTGCCCCTGTTTATCTTCGCGATAGTAAGCAACTTGCTCTCTATCTTGAGGTGTGTATTTTTGACCTTCACGTGAGTAAATACCCACTTGACGGAACAGACCTTCCATACCGAAAGTACGCGCTTCATCTGGAATAATAGGGACGATATGTTTACCAATCGCTTTATCTTTAAGCAACGCGGTTAATACGCGTACAAAGGCCATCGTCGTTGAGATTTCACGACCATTTGACCCTGCAAGTAACGCTTTAAACAAACTTAGCTTTGGAATGTCTAACTCAACGCTGGTCTGCATACGACGTTTTGGTAGAAAACCGCCTAATGCTTCACGACGCGCAGTCATGTATTTAACTTCTTCAGATTCAGGCCCTGGATTATAATAAGGAAGTGATGCAAGATCTTCATCCGCTACCGGAATATTGAAACGATCACGATAATGTTTAATCGCTTCTATTTCCATTTTCTTAACACCATGAGCGATATTCTTACCTTCGCCTGCATCTCCCATACCGTAACCTTTAACCGTTTTAACAAGTAAAACACTTGGACGGCCTTTGGTTTCAGCGGCTTTTTTATAAGCAGCATAGACTTTAAATGGATCATGACCACCACGGTTTAGACGCCATATATCATCATCTGACATATTGGCGACCATCGCAGCCGTTTCCGGATATTTGCCAAAGAAGTGTTTACGCGTGTAAGCCCCCCCTTTAGATTTACAGTTCTGGTATTCACCATCAACCGTTTCTTCCATCAACTGTAATAATTTACCCGTTGTATCTTGGGCAAGTAAAGCATCCCAGTAACGACCCCAAATAACTTTAATGACTTCCCAGCCAGCACCACGGAATGTGCCTTCAAGTTCTTGAATGATTTTACCGTTACCACGAACAGGACCATCTAAGCGTTGCAGGTTACAGTTAACAACAAACACTAAATTATCCAGTCTTTCGCGAGAAGCCATGCCGATAGCACCTAATGCTTCCGGCTCATCAACTTCACCATCACCTAAATAAGCGTAAACTTTCTGTTGTGAACAGTCTTTAATACCGCGATCCGTTAAATATTTAAGAAAGCGAGCCTGATAAAGCGCGGCAATGGGGCCAAGTCCCATAGAAACGGTTGGGAACTGCCAGTATTCAGGCAATAGTTTTGGATGTGGATAAGAAGGGATCCCCTTACCATCAACTTCTTGACGGAAATTATCGAGCTGTTCTTGTGATATCCGTCCTTCAAGAAAAGATCGCGCATAGATCCCAGGAGAAATATGGCCTTGGAAATAAACTAAGTCACCGCCATCAATATCACTTGGTCCACGGAAGAAATGGTTAAAAGCAACATCATAAATTGTCGCAGAAGAAGCAAAACTTGAGATATGACCACCCAGATCCAAATTTTTCTTAGAGGCACGCAATACAGTGACCAAGGCATTCCAACGGATAATAGAGCGGATACGTTGCTCTAAAGGTAAGTCACCAGGAAAATGTGGTTCTTGTCCCGGCGTTATCGTGTTGATGTAAGCTGTCGTTGAATTAAATGGTAAGTGACCACCACTACGACGCGTTTTATCAATTAATTTTTCGAGTAAAAAATGCGCACGATCAGTACCCTCTTCTTCAATAATCGCCTCAAGCGCTTCAAGCCACTCCGACGTTTCCTGCGCATCAATATCACTTTTTAACATGTCAGTCATGACACTTTCCTTCTATATCACTGGGTGATCTCAGCTGTTAAGCCAAGCGTTTAACGTCATAACTATTTAGATTAATCCACTACCCGTGGTTTATGCCATTGCGGCAATAAATAATCTAAAGAGCTAATCGCTGCAGTTAATTTTAAAAAGTTAAAAACGCCCTAATTCGCGTTTAAATACACTTTCTTCACGTAACATAACCAGACGTGTTTCTTCTATATAAATTAAATTTTTTGCAGATGCTTCTTGCGCCTTTTTCGGCTCTTTACAGAGAATGGCATCAAGTAATTGCACGCGGTGCTGATGAATTTTTTTGGCCACTTCAGGATAAGAGTAGAGTAGTTGTACATTATCTGAAATATTCTTTTCAAGTAGGGGTTTAATACCGCGTGCAAGATGCAAAAAAACCACATTATGTGACGCTTCAATCACAGACAGATAAAAAAGTGCAACATTCTGTATCTCCTGCTCGATGTTATTCGCCTGTTGCGCTTCTTCAATTGCATCAAAACTCTCTTTTATCATCCTAAAATCTTTAGCGTTACCGCGCAGTGCTGCATAATATGCAGAAATCCCTTCCAATGCATAGCGAAATTCAAGCAAATCATATTGAGATTCGGGATGTGTATTTAAGAGTTCAAAGAAGGGGTCGGTTAACTGCGCGCGTAATTCATCATTGACATAAGTGCCACCACCTTGCCGACGAGTCAACAGTCCTTTCGACTCGAGTCGTTGAATCGCTTCACGCAGTGACGGACGAGAGACATCAAACTGGATCGCCAATTCACGCTCAGGAGGTAGCTTTTCGCCCAACTCTAAGGTGCCCTCGAGAATCATACTTTCAATACGACATTCAATCATATCGGCAAGTTTAGGTTGTTTGATTTTTGCGTAAGCCATAGCGCCCTTAGTAAACAGAAATTAAATCGTCCTACAAATGGTATGACCAATTTACTTTTGAGTATTAAAATTAACAATTATTTAAACAACTGTCTAGCTCTTATTGATCTGTATCAAGAATAAATTAGGGAGAGATCCTGTTTATCGCTATTTTAGCGGTTTTTTATTTATAGAGGGTGCAAATATTGCATTTATGTTAATTAAATGTGACTTGGTGATTTTGTTATTATAGAAAAAGTAGTCGCCCTTTTATGGCTCGCATGAGAGGACAGTCCATCAAAACAAATCGTGTATCAATTTACCCCGAGAGGGTCGATAGCAAATCTAGTGATTATCTGTTTATTTATGCTTGTCAAAATAGATACTTGTTAAAGGCAACTAAAATTGGAATGAGATCGCTTTTATTGTTGAGCAGAAATAGCACGTTACAGAAAAGAAAAGGGGTGGCACTAGGCCACCCCTTATGAGTGTAACACGCACTCCCGGAGAGTTATTATGTTAAGGGCGACGATGGCGGCAAACTGCAGCCATCGTAAATGTAACGCTTAGAACCAAGTTTCCATCTGCATGCCGACGATAAATTCACCACCTTCCCCCATCGTGTTAGCATCAACCGCCGTACTCACTGCATAATTATCCAGATCAGAGCTCCAGTCCACATACGAACCCGTCACACGAATTTCAGGACGTTCGAAGAAACCAGCAGCGGTGTCTAATTTGAAGGTCGGTGCAAGCGTCAGTTTGTAGTAACCGCCATCAGCCTGCGAGGTACCGTTATCAAGATCCATATATTGGTATGAACCTTCGTAAACCATCTCAAAGTTTTTAGTTAGCTCTTGTGCCATGCGTACATTAGCTGTCGCCCACAAAAACTCATCACCATCAACGATTCTATCTTGGCTATATTCAGCTAAAAACGAAGGGGCGATGCGCCAGTTTTCAGCAAAACGTGTTGCACCGAAACTAAATACGCGCACCGCATTGGCATCTTTATAAAGCCCACCATTTGATCCAATACCTTTAAGCTCAGCTCCTAACCCAGTACCGACTAGTACCCCCGTTTTAGAGAAACCGTCACTCATACCGTAAAAACTGCTCGCATGGTAAGCCAGCATCGCATGGAAACCATTATCAGCGCGATCCGCACTTCTGTCTTCATTATCAGCTGCAGTCATGCCACTCAACATCAACTGCCACGGTCCCATATAATTATTCATGGTAACAATATAGTTCTCAATATCAGTATTATCGCTGTCGATTGCGCCAAAATCACGCCCATAGATAGAGAAGTTTGCTTTCCAATCATCGCTAAGCTGGACATCGTAAAGGCCGATACCTGTACCCGATAGAAAAACAATATCGCTGTCCATAAAATGGATATCGAAGTTATCACGGTCAAAACGTTTACCCGCCCAGATAGATGCATTTTCAAATGCGCCTGTGAATGAAGATAAATTACCGATCTCAGCAAAGACTTGACGCACATTCAGCTGTGATTCTGAGCCAGTCCATTCATTATTGGTTTCAACACTGTCAGCCAACATAATACGGTATTTTGACCAAGATCCATCTTCATTAACGCTCTTATGATCGAGCACCGTTTCAACATAGTTATCATCTTCTAGACCTAAACGACCAACTGCGCCGCCTAGCCCCCCTGCTGCAGTCATATAGGGACCCGTCCCAGTTGCGCCGTTAAGATTATCATTCATTAACAGACCAGCACGTGCATAGCCGTGGAATTCAAAAGCGGATGCTTTTTTATCAGCCGTTTTTGCCACTTCTTCTGCTTTTACCAAGCGTTCTTCTAATTTAGTGATTCTTTGCTCTAAATCAGTGACGTCATCTTGTGCCCAGACAGAGCATGAGGCGCTAACAGCAAAACCCACTGCTAGTGATAATAAGCTTTTTTTCATGATATTTTTCATCGTTCCATTCTCCTAATTACGAGGTATGCCTGGTTAAGTCAGGCGTTTTTTTACATCCAGTAAAAATTTTTTACACACACTGGTTTACAAACACCAAAGTGAATAAAGGGACAGGTTTACGTTCAAATCTAAGTTTTAAATAAACCAGCCATTTCTGTTTTATTCTTGCGAATTAACAAACGGTGATGCTGCACTATGCAATAACCAGCATGCGTCAATATCGACTTGACCTGCACGGCTAATTGCGGTTGCATTTTCAGACGTAAAAATACGTGCCGACATAACGGCTGCGCCATTATTGATAAATAGTTCTAGCGATGAGTTATCTGACAATATGTGCAACTGCACAGATTCAGACGTATCAAGAGACAGTTCTCTAACGGTATCCCCCTCACGGATCAGGGTATTAGATCTATCTAAATAGAGTTTTTTGCTTTCTTTATCTAAGCGTATTTCACAATATCCCGATTCGGATTGATGTACCTGCAATGAACTTCCCCACTGCATAGTGACTTTTAATTCGAATGCTTTGCTTTGTAGATCAAAAACCCCCTCACCTGCAGGTATACTGATAATTTCACCGCGCAGTGACTGCAGCTCTGTGATCGGCCGCTGTATTAACTGGCCATTTTCATAAGATAATTGGCGCAGCGTGGTTAATTGATGCATCCAGCCGTTATCAACGCTTGGGTGATTGGCTTCATCGGGCAAACCCATCCAAGCACACATCACACGTCGTCCATCAACAGTTTGTAATGACTGCGGCGCATAAAAGTCAAAGCCATGATCGAGCGGCTGTGGATCGCAAAGCTGTACTTTTCCGTCACTGTCCAGCGCCGCTTTAAGAATGCAGTTATGATGTGGAACAGTGTGGCTCGGGTACGCGGATTTAATCCCCTGCGGGCAAATAACAATAAAATCTTGATTATTTAAAGTAAAGAAATCAGGGCATTCCCACATATAACCAAAATCACCGAGCTCGTCACCACACAAGGCAACAAAGGTCCATTTCTTAAGATCATCTGATTGATAGATAGCTAAACGGCCAATTTCATCTTCACGCTGCGCGCCAAGTAACATTAACCAGCGATCATTGTGACGAATAACCTTAGGATCGCGGCAATGTGGTGTTACGCCAGGCGGCAATTCACTGATAACAGGGCCTTGCTTAGTAAATGTAATTCCATCTTTTGAGGTCGCTAAACATTGCGTGGTATGTCTGTCTCGTTGCTCATCAATACGCACATTCCCGGTATAAAAAAGCATTAGCTCATCGCCCTGACTGACGGCATGACCTGAGAAAACACCATGACTGTCAAACCAATCAGAAGGGGTAAGCGTCAGTGATTGTGATTGCCACTGCCAGTTAACTAAATCTTTACTGGCCAGATGGACCCAGTGCTTATCTTTATGCTCACAGGCATAAGGGTATAACTGATAAAACAGATGATACTGCCCCTGATGATAGATAAAACCATTGGGATCGTTGAGTAACCCCTGTGGCGGAGAGATATGCCAATTAGGACGATGCGGACACTGAACGGGCACAAGATAATCCTGTGCAGCCGCTAACTGCTGCTGTGCAATCAACTTGCCAACTTGCAGTAACTGCTGTTCAAGCTCAACGTCATCAGCATCTTTACAATAAGTCACTTGCTTCAACGCGGAATGGTAGCTGCTCCGCACCAATTGAGCAGATAACAAGCCGCAATCTCGGACTTCTACGATAATTCGGGTATCTGGACTTAAAATGCGCACAACATTTTCAAGGCCACCACACTCATCAATAATTGATAATAACGACATACACCACCTTTATTTCTGGGAACGTTTGCAAAGGTAGCGATAAAGATTTCTTTTTGCAAGGAATAGACAAGGGCCGTTGTAAAAAATCGGAGCAAGATCTCGTTTACAGAACGAAAACGGAGGAGGAAAGTGCCCTATCAAGGCACATTAAAAGGCTTATTTCAGCAGCTTTGGCGATCAATCAGATCGAAGCTAAGCACTAATTTACTGACATCAGCGTGCTTGTTTTCAATCAAATCAAGCAGCATAGAAGATGATTTTTTCCCTGATAATTCAAAGGCATAGTTAAATGTTGATAAGCTAGGCGTACAAACCTGACCTAACTCGTCATTGCCTACACCCAGCACTTTAATATCTTTCCCGGGTACTTTACCCGACTCAGTAATAGCTTTCATTGCACCTATTGCAATTCTATCCGTTGCACAAAACAAAGCATCTAATTGCGGCCACTCAAGGAGTAATTTTTTAGTCTGCTGGTAGCCAGATTCAATGGTAAATTCACCACGACTGTGAAAAAGGGGGGAAATCTGCTTAGCATGTTGCAAAGATTGTTGCAGTCCCTGAAATCGATGTTGGTCAACCGCAATATCTTGACTATTAACACCGATAAAACCAATATTTAGCGCGCCAGACTCAATAAGTCGCATCCCAGCACTAAAGCCAACGCGAATATCATCATGAATCACACTGGGGATATTAAACAGTGAACCATCCTGACCAATTAACACAATAGGCACTGTTGACTGGTTAATCGCTTCAATCAAAGGCGCATCTAAGTGGGTTGCATAAAGCAATATCCCCTCAACGCGGCGTTGATTAAAACGGATGATATACTCAATCTCTTTGCCATTATCCTGCTTACTGTTGGCCAGTAAAATATGTTTTCCGGCCTCTTCAAAGACTCCGCTAATTCCTTCCAGACCTTGCGCCACGGCGTTTGAGGAGATCCTTGGCGTAATCACACCTATCAAGTGCGTCTTTTGTGATTTCAGATCGCGGGCCACTTGATTGGCCATATAACCGCATTCAGCTATCGCTTTTTGGACTTTTTCTTTGGTAGTTGTTTTTACGCCGTATTCATTGTTAATAACACGGGATACCGTCGATTTTGAGACACCGGCTAATTTTGCCACGGCATGCAATCCTGACATGGTTTTCTCCTATAATTTTAAATAGTTACAATAAATAATAAGCAAAATGATGGCGACCAAAAAAATCAGGCCAAACTATCATTTATACAGATAAAAAGATCGAAATCACATTTATTCGATAAACCGCTTGAAAAAAAAACCACCTTGGCCAAGAATTAATCTTGCAAACGTTCCCGGAAGTTAATTAACCAATTTCTTAACTAACACACAAATGATAACACGGAGTAAGTTATGGATTATCCTAAAATTGCAGCCGAGCTTGTAGAAATGCTCGGCGGCAAAAATAATATTAAAGCATTGGCACATTGTGCCACCCGCTTACGTCTTGCGATTGAAGACGAATCGCTAATTGATGAACAAGCTATTGACTCACTTGACGGCGTTAAAGGGCAGTTTAAAGTCGCCGGTCAATATCAGGTTATCTTCGGCTCAGGCATCGTTAACCAAGTCTATGCGCAAATGGCCAAACAAACGGGTCTGGAAGAGATGAGCACTAAAGAGGTGGCATCTGCCGGTGCTGAAAAACAAAATATTATTCAGCAAGCCGTTAAGGGGTTATCAGATATATTTGTACCTATTATCCCTGCTATTGTTGCTGGCGGTCTGTTGATGGGGATCTTTAACGTATTAGTCGCACCTGGGTTAATTGTTGATGGTCAATCACTGATTGAAGCCTATCCTGGGTTAGCCGATCTTGCATCGATGATTAATACTTTTGCTAATGCGCCTTTTGTCTTCTTGCCTATTCTTATCGCCTTTTCGGCCAGTAAAAAATTCGGTGGGAACCCTTACTTAGGAGCGGCACTGGGTATGCTGATGGTGCATCCAGATCTGCTTAATGGTTGGGGCTTTGCTGGTGCAGCTGTTTCTGGCGATATCCCTGTTTGGAATATCCTCGGTTTGGAAATAGAAAAAGTAGGTTACCAAGGTTCAGTATTACCCGTCTTAGTGGCGACCTATATTTTAGCAAAAGTTGAAAATGGTCTGCGTCAGTTTATCCCATCAGTATTAGATAACCTGTTAACACCGCTGCTTGCACTCTTTATTACCGGTGTGCTTACCTTTACCGTTGTCGGTCCCTTCACGCGTGATATCGGCTTCCTACTAGGTGACGGTTTAAACTGGTTATATGATTCTGCTGGCTTTATCGGTGGCGCAGTATTTGGGTTCATGTATGCACCCTTTGTCATTACAGGTATGCATCACAGCTTTATCGCCATTGAAATACAACTTCTTGCAGATGTTGCGGTGACCGGCGGTACCTTTATCTTCCCTATTGCTGCAATGTCTAATATTGCCCAAGGCGGTGCTGCATTAGCAGTAGGCTTTACAACTAAAGATATCAAACTCAAAGGTATTGCCATTCCATCAGGTGTAACGGCGCTATTAGGTATTACTGAGCCGGCTATGTTTGGTGTGAACTTAAAACTGCGCTACCCGTTTATTGCCGCAATTTGCGCGGCAGCCTTATCAAGTGCTTTTTTGACATTATATAATGTCAAAGCAAGTGCACTCGGCGCAGCAGGTCTACCGGGTATCATCTCTATCCGTACGGGTGATGTTACCCCTTATGTTATTGGTATGTTGATCTCTTTTGCTATCGCATTTGGCCTAACTATCGTACTCGGTGCAAAAGCTAAAGCGAAACAAGCTAAGCAAGCTGTGGCAAAAGAAATGCAGACAGCATAATTTCAGCGAATAATCATTCACGTAAAAAACCAGTATTGCCTTTTTGATACTGGTTTTTTGTACATAAAAAATAAGAGGTTATGATGAATAGAGTTTGGGTTAGCGGCGATGCCGTTGTAGATTTAATTCCAGAGGGCGCAACAACTTACCTAAAATGTCCGGGCGGTGCCCCCGCTAATGTGGCGGTTGCCGTATCCCGTTTAGGTGGCGACAGCGCTTTTTTTGGCCGTGTCGGTGAAGATCCCCTCGGACGGTTTATGAAACAAACGCTAAGTAGTGAAGGCGTTAATACTGAATTTATGGTTCTTGCTCAAGCACAGCGCACCTCAACCGTAGTCGTTGACTTAGATGAAAGCGGTGAGCGCAGTTTCACTTTTATGGTTAAACCCAGTGCAGATCAGTTTATGCAGCCCTCTGATATCCCGGTTTTTTCAGAAAATCAATGGTTACATATTTGCTCTATTGCACTGGCTAATGAGCCCAGCCGTAGCAGCACGTTTCTAGCCATGCGCCAAATCAAAGACGCGGGTGGATTTGTCAGTTTTGATCCCAACTTGCGTGATGATGTATGGACAGATCAAAGTGAAATCAGATCGGTTGTATTAGATGCGGTTGCCATGGCGGATGTGGTTAAATTCTCCGATGATGAGTTACTGTTTTTAACCAAAACTGATACCTTAGAAGCGGGATTGGCTGTAATTAAAAAGTATCACAATAAGTTGGTTTTAATTACGCAAGGGGCAAAAGGCGCTCTGCTCATTACCGAAAATCATCAGCAACTGATTGCAGGAAAAGCGGTCAAACCTGTTGATACGACAGGTGCTGGTGACGCGTTTGTGGGCGGCCTTATCACCTATCTTGCACAAAGTGATTGCTGGAGTGATATTGAACAGATTCGTCAAGCAGTAAAATGGGCAAACGGGTGCGGTGCATTAGCGACAACTCAAAAAGGAGCTATGACCGCGCTACCATTACGCGGCGAGCTGAATCAATATCTGCTTAGTTTAGCGTAAAAAAGTTGCATCGTTGGATCGTTCCTGTGAGGAGAATAGAGTATGAGTGTAAAGGAAAGATTGCTAGGGTCAGAGCGTCTAGTTAAGTGGATAAAGTATGTACTTTATACTCAGATAGTTATTGCCGTTTTAGCAATTATATTGGGGCTGATAGAGCACCACTCATTATCGTCTTATCAGAACGGCATTTACAATTCTCTAGAGGAAGCGTTTGACGATATACAGTTAGCCATTACTTTGTTACAAGGCGTGGGGATACTTTCTCTCCTCGCTTTTATCGCTTCGGCACTATTGATTGTGCCATGGATATATAGAGCGAATGATAATGCCCGTCAGCTTGGCGCGCAGAATATGAGTTATACGCCCGCTTGGTCGATAGCCTATTATGTTATTCCTATTTTTAATCTCTGGAAACCTTATCAGGCAATGAAAGAGATCTGGATAAGCAGTCACAACTCAAGTCATTGGCACGCTGGCAAAACACCGCTCATTTTGCCGCTCTGGTGGGGGTTATGGATTATTTCTAATCTGCTGGGTCAGTCTATTTTCCGTTTATCAGCAACGGCTGAATCACTGCCTGAACTGTATAATCTCAACCTACTCTCGCAACTTTCCAATATTGTAGATATTCCACTGGCGTTAGTGACGCTGGCAATGATAACGGCTATTCAACGGATGCAGTGCAAGCGCGTTAACGATTAACAAACGTGTTGCGTACAAAAATCAGTCCGCTAATAACTGCAGATAGTAACACCAGTCAAAACCGCTGCCGGGATCGCTCTTGCGCCCCGGTGCGATATCGCTATGCCCCACAATACGTTGCTTAGTTATCGCCGGATACCGCTGTTGCAGCTCAGCGGTCAGTGTAGCCAGCGCCTGATACTGCGCCTGTGTATAGGCAGAGCTGTCCGTTCCTTCAAGCTCTATCCCAATGGAATAATCATTGCAGGCAGCAATCCCCTCAAAACTCGACACACCCGCATGCCAAGCGCGCTGCTCAAAAGGGACATATTGTTCGATATTACCATCACGGCGAATAACGCAGTGCGCAGACACTTCTAAACCCACTAATTCAGCAAAGCTAAGGTGTGCATGGCAATCTAAGCAGCCACTGAAAAGTTGCTCAATAGCCTTGCCGCCATACTCGCCCTCAGGCAAGCTGATGCAATGGATCACCAATAAACTGATTAAGGTATCAGCAGGACGTTCATTACAAAAAGGGCTTGGGATTTGTTTGGCTGGCAAATAGCAGCCTAATTTATTGATCACAATGAACAGGTCCTTTCACAGATGAGGGACAGCTGTAAGCTATCGGCTAATCCTTATCTTAACGTAAAATTAAAACAAAAAAAAAGGCGCTTAACGCGCCTTCTTGCAATTATTAAATAAAGATTATTCCCATTCAATAGTCGCAGGTGGTTTACCTGACACATCATATACAACGCGAGATATGCCATCAATCTCATTAATGATACGGTTAGAAACATGACCGATCAGCTCATAAGGAAGATGTGACCAACGTGCAGTCATAAAATCGATAGTTTCAACGCAACGTAATGAAACCACCCAATCGTATTTGCGGCAATCGCCCATTACACCTACTGAGCGTACGGGTAAAAAAACCACAAATGCTTGGCTTACTTTATGGTAAAGATCAGCTTTATGCAGCTCTTCAATAAAGATAGCATCCGCTCGACGCAACAGATCACAATATTCTTTCTTTACTTCACCAAGTACACGCACACCCAAACCAGGTCCTGGGAACGGATGGCGGTAAAGCATATTGTACGGCAGACCCAATTCTAAACCGATTTTGCGTACTTCATCTTTAAACAACTCTCTCAATGGCTCAACCAATCCCATCGCCATATCAGCAGGCAATCCACCGACATTATGGTGCGATTTAATCACATGCGCTTTACCCGTTTTAGAGGCAGCCGATTCGATAACATCGGGGTAGATAGTGCCTTGTGCTAGCCATTTTGCATTGGCTAATTTTTTCGATTCTTCATCAAAAATTTCCACAAATACACGGCCGATTATTTTACGCTTAGCTTCCGGCTCGCTCTCACCCGCCATCTGCTCTAAAAAACGATGCTCAGCATTTACATGAATAATGTTTAATCCAAAACGATCGCCAAACATATCCATCACCTGCTGCCCTTCGTTTAAACGCAGTAAGCCGTTATCAACAAATACACAGGTCAGTTTATCGCCAATCGCACGTTGCAATAACATTGCAACAACGGAAGAATCAACGCCACCAGAAAGACCGAGAATCACTTCATCGTCACCAATCTGCGCTTTCATTCGTGCAACGGCATCTTCGATAATAGAAGAAGCTGTCCAAAGCGTCGCACAACCACAAATATCCACTGCAAAGTGGCGTAGCATACGTTCACCTTGACGTGTATGGGTAACTTCAGGGTGAAACTGCACACCGTAAAAGCGTTTTTCTTCGTTGGCAATGGCTGCAAACTGGCAAGTTGCAGTATTGGCGATAGTTACAAAACCATCAGGAATTGCAGAGACTTTATCACCATGGCTCATCCACACATCTAATAGTGCGTTACCATTATCAGCCACTGCATCTTCAATTAGCTTAAACAACTCGCTAGGGGCTTGCACTTCAATTTTTGCATAGCCAAACTCGCCTTCCCCTTCCCCTTTAATAACCGCCCCGCCAAGTTGCTCAGACATAGTTTGCATGCCATAGCAGATACCTAAAACAGGTACGCCAGCATTAAACACATATTCAGGTGCTCGGGGCGAACCACCCGCAGTTACACTTTCAGGGCCACCAGCAAGAATAATACCGTTAGGATTAAACTCTTTAATATCTTGCTCATCAACATCCCAGCTCCAAAGCTCACAGTAAACACCTATTTCACGAATGCGACGTGCAATTAATTGTGTATATTGAGAACCGAAATCTAAAATCAGAATTCGCTGCTCATGAATGTTTTTGCTCATTGAATTATCCTTTTTAAAGCATAAAAGAGGGCTAGGCCCTCTTTGAAATAGTTTTTTGACCTTGCTTAACTAATAAGCAATTGATTAGTATTGACTAAGAGCGGTAGTTCGGCGCTTCTTTAGTAATAGCAACATCATGCACGTGGCTTTCGCTCATACCCGCACTGGTAATTTTAACAAACATCGCCTTAGTGTTCATATCATGGATTGTCGCACAGCCTGTTAAACCCATAGATGAACGGACACCGCCCATTTGCTGATGAATAATTTCTTTGACTTTACCTTTATAAGCAACACGCCCTTCAATACCTTCCGGTACCAGTTTATCTGCCGCATTATCTGATTGGAAATAGCGATCAGATGAACCTTGTGACATCGCGGCTAATGAGCCCATACCACGATAAGACTTATATGAACGACCTTGATAGAGAATAATCTCACCCGGAGCTTCTTCTGTGCCTGCAAACATACTGCCTACCATTACACATGACGCGCCAGCTGCTAATGCTTTGGCTATATCACCAGAGAAGCGGATACCACCATCAGCAATAACGGGAATACCCGTCCCCTCAAGTGCTTCGACTGCATCAGAAATAGCGGTTATCTGTGGCACACCAACACCCGTAACAATACGTGTTGTACAGATAGACCCTGGGCCGATGCCAACCTTAACCGCACTACAGCCTGCTTCAACAAGCGCCAAAGCCCCTTCACCCGTGGCAATATTACCACCGATAATTTGTAAATCAGGGTAGCGAGAACGGGTCGCTTTAATGCGATCTAATACACCTTGAGAATGGCCATGTGAAGAGTCAATTAACAACACATCGACTCCAGCATCGACTAAAGCATCGATCCGCTCTTCATTGCCCGCACCAGCACCAACAGCAGCACCAACACGCAGACGACCTAATTCATCTTTACACGCATTCGGTTTACGTTCCGCTTTACGGAAATCTTTAACGGTGATCATGCCTTTCAATTTAAAATGATCATCAGTTAATAATACTTTTTCAATACGGTGAGCATGCATTAATGCTTCAATTTCATCACGTGGAGTATTTGGTTTTGCTGTTACTAAATCCGCTTTAACGGTCATTACAGCTGATACAAGTTTATTTAAATCAGTTTCAAATAAAACGTCACGGCCAGTAATAATACCGACTAATTCACCAGAGGCTTCAACAACAGGGTAACCTGCAAAACCATTTTTTTCGGTTAACTGCTTAATTTGCCCTAAAGTGGTTTCTGGTGACACGGTTACCGGGTTTGCAACAACACCACTTTCATGGATTTTAACTAAACGGACTTCTTCAGCTTGCAGCGCAATAGACATATTTTTATGAATAAAACCAATGCCACCTTCCTGCGCTAAAGCAATAGCGAAACGCGCTTCGGTTACCGTGTCCATCGCGGCAGAAACCACGGGAATGTTTAATGATATAGTTGCAGTTAGTTGGGTTTTTAAATCTGCAGTATTTGGAAGTACAGTCGAGTGACTTGGTACTAATAATACATCATCAAATGTTAATGCATCTTTGGCAATTCGTAACATTGCAATATCTCACTTATAGTTGGGAGGGTTTTTCACTATACTCAAATTTCTGAGTACGATATTGCGATGGGATTTTAATCGTTATCTGTGCTAACTACAATTAAAAGTTAACTTGTTTAGCAACTCTTTTTATCATTGCTTAGAAAATGCTAAGATCTAGCTCAATTTTCACTGTTAACAGATTGCGATAATCCATAATGATCTCACAAAATAAGAATATTTATAGTGTCAGCAGCCTCAACCGTGCGGCCAAATCTCTTTTAGAAACGGGCCTTGGGGTGATCTGGTTATCCGGTGAAATTTCCAATTTAACAATCGCCGTGTCAGGCCATTGGTATTTCACCCTTAAAGACCACAGTGCACAAGTACGCTGCGCAATGTTTAAGGGCAATAACTACCGTAGCGGTTTTACGCCTAAGCATGGACAACAAGTGCTTATTCGCGGAAAATTAAGTCTTTATGAAGCACGTGGTGATTACCAGCTTATTATAGAAAGCATGGCACCCGAAGGTGATGGCCTATTAAAACAGCAATTTGAAGCATTAAAATGCCAACTTGCTGGCGAAGGTCTATTTGCTGAAAACCATAAAAAACAGTTACCACAAATACTGAAACGGATAGGGATTATTACATCGTCAACCGGCGCGGCTCTACATGATATTTTAAGTGTACTAAAACGCCGAGATCCACGCCTACAGGTCATTATTTACCCAAGTCAAGTACAAGGAGTCGGTAGCGCTGAGTCCGTCGCCGCGCAAATTCAACTTGCTAATGCACGTAATGAGTGTGACGTCCTAATAGTCGGACGCGGAGGTGGTTCACTGGAAGATTTATGGTGTTTTAATGAAGCGATAGTCGCTTATGCGATTTTTAATAGCCGATTACCTATTATCAGTGCCGTCGGTCATGAAATTGATGTCACCATCAGCGACTTTGTGGCCGATATACGCGCCGCGACCCCCTCAGCCGCAGCAGAGCTAGTTAGTCAAAGCAAAGTGTTTGTAGAAACACAGTTACAGAACTTGCTGACACGTTTAAAAGGCGCCATGTCAGGCCGTCTGCAATTAAATACACATCAGCAGAATTTATTAAAACAGAAATTACTGCAGCACGATCCTAAACATAAGCTGCAGCAACAAAACATGCAATTAGATGAACTATCACGGCGACTGCTCCATGGAATGGGTAAAATACTCGATCAAGAGACACACAAACAGCAACAGCAACAAAACAGGTTATTGCAGTTTAGCCCGGAGCAGACAGTTAATATTGCACTGCAAAAACAACAACAACTTAAAACCCGTTTACAGACAGCAATGTTAAGTAAACTCAAGCAAAGTGAGCGAAATTTACAGAGTAACATAGCACAATTAAATACGGTTAGTCCGCTGGCCACACTGGCACGCGGTTATGCTATTGTTAAAGATAAAAAAGGCAAAGTCACCACAGATGCCGCGTCACTCGCGGTGGGGGATGAAATAAACGTGCGTCTGCATGAAGGTGAGATTAAGGCGCAGGTGTTGTAATAATTGGCTTACCTATAAAGCTTTTATTTATTAAGTTGCGGGGCTAAGGTTATTCCTGAGCAGGGAAACAGCCTCGACTCCAGTTAATAAGGTCGTTATGAGTCGAATATTGTCGATTGACTCAGTGCAAGAGAACTACTACTAAATGATGAAAAATATGATAAATATAAGTTTACAAAGTCTAAAAGTGGCCACTACGAGTCTACTGTTCTTCGTTTCGATCAATACAATGGCAGCGAGTTGCCTTGATGTTTTTCCAACAGTTTTGTCATCTTCCGCAAGTAATGGGAAAGCTGAATTCGAGCAGAGTGTTGTTCTGAATGGGACAAATGGTAGTATCGATATTGAAGTTAAAAAAGATGCGACAACCAATAGTAACCCCAGCTGTGTTTCTCAAAAATGCGTAGACTCAACTAACAGAGCAAAAGCTTTCATATTACCTCCATTTCAGCAATCTAATTCAAGAGAAGACCACACGATTAATAATGGTAACACACTCAGTTTAGATCAAGGTTCGTATGATAAAATAAAGTTAAATTATCAAGCGACTGTACGCTTTACGCAAAATAACGAAGTTACATTTATCAAAAAATTAGAAGCAAATACAGAAACAACTATTATTTTTGAAGCAGGTGTTTATTGGATTGATAATTTTAATATTGACTACAAAACCAATGTCGTCATTAATGGAAGCGATAAAGTAACGTTAATAATTAACTCTTCCAATTTTAATAATGCAACAGAGGTTTCTTTTAATGTTAGCGGGACACCTGAGCAGTTAGTATTAATTGCATATGAAAATCTTAAATTTGCATATAAGGCGGGCTTTAAAGGATTCATTTATGCTAACAAAAACATCGAGCTTGCAAACGAAAGTAATTTCGAAGGAGCAATAAATGCAGATGATATTAAGTTAAAGTATAAAGCCGCCATTACCTATGCCCCTAATAGTATTGAATCTGCTAACTTCAACAGTTTCTGCACTGTGAGTTCAGCGTCTGACTTAACCGGTAACTTGAATGTTGATAATACCTTTGAGGCTTATCTTTCAACCAATGATTCCGTGCAAGGCACTTTTCTTACATCGGGAACTGATTGGCCTACAACCTATGTTCTGGCCAGTTCATTAACAGCCGGACAGGATTATTATTTGCATATAAAAGGGACTGATTTAGGAGGGGTAGCAGGCTTTCTAGGTGATTTTGAAATAACAGGGACAGATCATACATTTTCAAATGGTCTTACTACTCTTACTACCAATAAAAGTGATTGGGTTGTGAGTACAGTAGGCTGGAATAATTATAAGCCAGCATCGACCTATGGCGTTAACGGCGTTGCCCCTTGGGGAACCAGATCTGATGTCGATGCTAGTGCGCAATGGATTTGGTCATCAAATAATAATGCCCATAACGAAAACTACTTTTCCACTAAGATTATTTCGCCAAATATCTGTAGCAATACGCTAAATGCCGTCGGCATTAAAATTGGCGGTGAATGGTGGCATGACAGGTCACTAGGCAACACAAGTGAAGCGCTAGCCATTTATGCTGCTTGGCTTGATGCAGGTTCACCAGCCTCTGGTTCAATAGATAATAACACTTATTATGTAACTGCAAGTGGTTCAAGCTCAGTTGACCGCATAGACTTTGGCGGCTCAGAACACGATTTCACCGGAACATTACCCTACCCAGGTGTTAGTGGTGAAGACTTTTTAGTGCATACATCAGGAACGCTCAGTTTGCCCGCAGGTGACTACACCATTTATGTTGAGAGTGATGATGGTTTTAGTTTTGTTATGAATACGCTTTCTGGCGACACGGTTTCATTCAACAAGTTTGGCAATTCAAACAGCGGCGATAGTAATGAGTTGAGATATGAAAGACCAACCAGCAATTCAAATACGGGTGGCTCTTTCACCTTAAGTCAAGACTCTGTATTTGACATCGCGGCGATATTTTTTGAACGTGGCGGCCAAGACTTTTTAGAAATATCCATTGCCAATGACATACGTACTAATGCCGCACCTAATGGTTATCAAATTCTACGTGACGGTGCTCTTAACGGCAAAGTGAAATTTGGAGAATGCTCAACGCCCTCTCAAATCGATCATTATGAAATAAGTCATGATGGTAATGGGGTAACCTGTGCTGCTTCTTTAATTACGGTGACCGCTCATGACGCTAACCATGCTCCTGTTAATGTTCTTAACGATACCAGCCTCACTGTCACAACTAATCCATCAGTTGATAGTATTATCTCATCTCCGGTAATCATTTCTGCTGGTACCTCTTCGGCATCCTTTTATCTTAATCAGGGGAGTCCATTAAGTAATATTGATATTGATGTTACGGATGGCGCAGCCAGTGACCCTGATGATGCGGGGACAGAAGATCCAGTCATAAATTTTTTGGATACCGCCTTTAGATTCTATGTAAATGGGAGTCATACCGATAGCACCGCAATAGGAACTCAGATAGCAGGAAAGCCTTCTGGGACAGCACCAGGAAATCAAACACTCACGTTAGGCGCCGTTCGAACGAATACGGATACGGGTGCTTGTGAAGCAGCATTAGAAGGCACGACAGCAGTTGAACTCGCCTATGAATGCAACGATCCAACTACCTGTACTGCCAGCGATCTACTATCATTAACGGGTGTAAACACGGCGACGATTAGTCGAAATGATAATGCTGTCACACCTAAAAGCTATAGTAGTGTCAATATGAAATTTGATGCGAATGGTATTGCTCCATTTTCATTTAATTTTAGTGATGCGGGGAAAATCACTTTGTATGCTCGAAAAACGGTTGCTGCCAAATCGCCACAACCTAGCTTTACTTTACTGGGTCAAAGCAATAAATTTGTGACTCGACCTTTTGCTTTTCATATTGACGTTCCGGATAATCCAAGCGCCACTAACGCAAATGAAGGAAAATTTAAAAAAGCGGGGGAAAGCTTTACTACTACGCTGACAGCCAAACTGTGGCAAGCGAGTGATGACAACAATAATGATGGGAAGCCTGACAGCAATAATGCATTAAGCGACAATAGTGTAACGCCAAATTTTGGCAATGAGGTCACCCCTGCAACAGCCAATCTTACACATACCCTTGTTTTACCGATCTCTGGAAATAATCCCCCCTTGCTTAATAATAGTTTCAGTAACTTTAACAGTGGCATCAGCAGTCGTAGCGATCTAAGCTGGGCTGAAGTTGGCATTATAGAATTTAATGCAGAACTGAGTAATAACAATTATCTTGGTGCGACTGATGTAACAGGTAATGTACCTTACGTCGGCAGATTTACCCCCGACCATTTTACTTTGTCATCGAGCAGTGTTTCCTATGCAAGTAGTGGCCTTATGGATATGAGTTATATGGATCAGCCAAATCTTCTGCTGTCTTATACACTTGAAGCGCGAAATGCTAATGATGTTATAACGAAGAATTATCAAGGAGTGTTCGCTAAAGCGACAGTAGGCATACAAGCTGAAAATAATAACGATGGCACAAACTTATCAACTCGATTATCCGGTGGCGGGAGCAACTGGATTGGCGGTATTTATTCTCAAGCTAACGCCACTTGGACTTTCCATCGCGCAGCAGTAGAGGATGGTCCTTATGATAATCTTCTGCTTGCCATCAGTATCAGTGATACGATCGATAATGTGCCACTAGAAGGTCTTAATATCAATGTAAATACAGCGGATCCAAACTGTGCTCCTAATTGCACTGCAAAAGTACTTAATAGTACAAAAAGTATCGTTCGATTTGGCCGTTGGATTCTGGAAAATAGTTACGGGCCGGAAACCATCGCTCTGCGTGTACCGATGCAAACTCAATACTGGGATGGCAATGCCTTTGTCACTAATAACGCGGATAGCTTTACAACCTTTAGTTCATCTTCAGCCAGTATAAGTAATAACGCATTAATTCCTTCACCAGTCGCTAATCCTACTATTTCTGGCAATGGAACGTTTAATAATGGAGAAAGTAAACAATTGATACTTTCCTCTCCTGGAGCAGGCAAGCATGGGTCGGTAGACGTAACCTTTGATGTGCCTAATTGGCTTAAATTCGATTGGAATAATGGGGGGTTATATAATGAAAATCCTTCTGCGCAGGTCAATTTTGGACTTTATCGCGGCAATGATCGCATAATCTACCGCAGGGAAGTTTTTGAGTGATATTGCGGAAAGCATTTTTCAGTTCTGTACATTTGGGGCGTGGACTTTAGTCCACCTGTTAGCAAACCAAGCGGACTAAAGTCCGCGCCCCAGTTTTGTCTTTTCAAGACAAGGTGCTGAAAAGTAATCAAAGTGATAAAATTGATTAAAGCCTAAGCGTTTATAAACTGCTCGCCTCGACGGTTATTTGACGGCGGGTATTAATTTGGCTATTTTTACAAGTTGCCTCGCTGACCACTGTATAAATGGTGGGAATACCAGCAGAAGCGGCTCTCGAAGTACAGCTATAATCAGCGCTACAACCATGAAAACCAACTGTATCCGGAAGGATGGCCGTTGTTTTTGAAGCTTCACACTTTGTGCCTACAGCACCTGATATTTGTAAAGGAAAAATCTGTGCCAACCCAATTTCACTAGCGGAATAGGCAGACAGATAAGCACGAGCCGCATACACCTCGTAACTTGTACTCTCGGCACTATCACGTTGTAACGACATTAGTCCTGCCCCTAATAGAGAAATAACAATAATCACAAAGATAGCGATAATAATCGCACTGCCCGACTGTTTTTTTATTGAGTAAGCATTTTTTTTACGGATATTAGCTTTATGGTACATTGTTGATATGCACGGTTTGTTCAACTGGCATCCTCTCTCCATTAGGGTCTAATAAGAACTTAGCTTGTACTAACCCATTGCGTTGCAGTGTGGCATCCTTTACTGAAAAACTACCACTTATATTCTCTGCCATCAGCACACCATCAGCACACTGACTTCCACGGCGTAGTTCATTATTGCTATTAAAATAATAGCTAATATTATTGCGGATAATATAAAGTCGTTTAGCCGGAGATGCTAACAGGAAGCTCGCATCACCGGTAAAGGTCAGGATATCTTGACTCGCATTAATTCCATCAATAGCCCAAACATTATTAGTATTAATCCCGCTAATAGCCTGCACCGTATTGCTCGCATTTAATTCACTTTGCTCGAGCAGATAAACAACGGCTTTATCTTCTGCTTCTACAGTGTAGTCTGAAATTGTCGCTATACTTCCGCTACTTTTACTTAATGGAAAAATAGGGAAATCCCCTGCATAGATAGAACTAGCAACTATCGGAGTGAAAGTTAAACACCACCCGTCATTGTCTGTCACATTGTATTTTTCTATAGTGGCGCTATTGGGTAGCGCATTAGATACTTCTCTACGTAGGCGTTCCATCATAAAACGGGCGCTGTTCAAAGATTTGTCTCGATCGGTAATATCCGTATAAAGATCGACCCCAGTGGTGATATAACGGCTGGTCGCTATGCCTAATGCGGAGAGGATAATAATCACAGTGACCAATTCAATTAGCGTAAAGCCTTTTTGTAAAAATAATGGAGTCCTTGCCATTAATAATTCCCCTTTAACGCAGAAAAACGTATCTGTTCATTACTGGGGGTTTTGATACTCACATCGATACACTTCATTGTCACGCCACTCACTGTCTCTGCAGCAACCGCGATTTTTACAGAGTAATTTTCATATTGCTGAGGTAAATCCTTAGCCAATACATCCCCATAAATACGCACATTAACAAAACCGACGGTAATGAAATCATCGACATCATTGAATTCTGCGTGCTTCCTTTCTTGATCAGAGCCTATTTCGTCACCTTCTGGTCCATAACTTATAGCACTAGTACAACTGACTAGTTGCGCAGGCGATAATATATCCCAAATTTCACCACAGCGATAATAGCCGCCGTTATGATCGGAATTCTGATCATAAGCGCGCGATAGTATATCTTGCATAATACTCTGTCCGAGCTGCGAAGCGCGCAGGCGGTATAAGGGTTCTAGCGCATCTTTGCTTTGTGATATCAGCATCGTATTCATTACCATCATAGCGATTGCCAATACGACAATCCCCACTACTAGCTCAACCAATGTAAAGCCGTGGGTTCTATTAGTCACAGTTTTGCTCTCCATGAATATAGCCCTCCGACTCGATCTCAACACATAACCCGTTATCACCGTAGAGACGAATAGGGCTGACAGCTGAATCGGAACTTAATGTGCCATTCTTGATATTAAACCGGTATTCAGCGGGCGTTAACATGCCTTTAGGAAAAGTGACGCTATTATATCGATTGTAACTCTCGTCACTACAATAATTGGAGACAGGTGTTACACAGGAATTAGCATTTCTCGCCGTCTGTTCATGATAAAAGCAACTATCCTTCACCACCAGCCAGTAACAGCGATTATCCGCTAGACCATCGGTCGGGTCAGCATTCATACCTTGCAGCTGCACTAAACGCAGGCGGGCTATCAATTGATCGCGTACAGTATAATCTTCAAATCCTGACTTACTAGTCAATTTGGGAATAACGGTAACAGACAAAATGCCAAGCACAATAATCACTATCACCAGCTCAATGAATGTAAAGCCGGCCTGTTGAGTTAGTTTTTTATTAGCAAGCAATAATCGCATTTTCACTTTATATAAGCCCTTTTAACAACCTGTTTCATTAATAATGATTGTCGGATTATCACCCTCTTTCTGAGCACCTTGGTATGAAATATTACAGTTTGCAATAGATCCAGGTCCCTCTTTGCTCCAAAGGTAAAGCATAGCAAGGCTTGCCGATGAAGCGGGGCGATTAAAATAAAACCACTGTGCTGGATCCAATTCAGTAATTTGCATTATATCTTCCCAAGCTCCCTGTGGATAACCATAACGTGTGCTAACTGTAAAAGGCTTGCTATTCCTCTTTTCTACACTAAATGGATTGTCTAAATTAATCGATATAGTGCCCGACACTTGATTATCAACGCCCATTATCAGTGCTTTAGCATAAACCAAGTTCGTAGCCCCCTCTAGAGACAGTTTAGTGCCTTTTAATACCAAAATATGGGCAGCATGCCGCATCTCAATATATTTATGCAGCACAAACGCACTTAAGATACCGATTAAAGTCACAACGAGGAGCAGTTCCGGTAAAGAGACGCGAGATTTTCCATGCCGATATTTTAATTGGCGCATATTATTGTTCAGCCTTAACGTAGTTGGACGTTGATTTTAGCGCTAACAAAATAACCAGACAAAGTTGATTAGCAACCAAAGAATAACTATTATGGGCAGCCCGAAATGCGAATATCTGGCCGCTCGCCTTTGGCCGCTTGCGTATATACAAGCTGGCAACCACTGTCATCACCTTTAAGTAGAAAGGTTATAACGCCGTTACTACCATTAAGTTCCCAGTCATCTTTATTATTTATATTAATAACTCGCTTTAAATTATTTTGTAATCCCTGCGGATACCCGTATCGCACTTTTATGCCTGATAATAGTACTTTATTCGCTAGCGTCTCTTTAGCTTCAATAACAGCCTTGCTATAAGTGAACCTTGATGCTGTTTCTAAGGATGCTTTTAACCCACTCATTGCGCTTTGACGTGCATCGTTTTGCAAGTCGATAAATTTAGGTACTGCTATTGCAGATAAAATCCCTAATATGATAATAACAATCACTAATTCAATTAATGTAAAACCCGATTTTTTTTTCATGTGGGTTCCTGTAGCGAGAAATCACTGCCAACTGTATTGACTGACTGACTGAATTTATTTACATGCGTATATGCATTACCACGCAGAGCGTGGGAACGAGATATATGCATTACCACGCAGAGCGTAGGAACGAGATAATTGTTATATGCATTACCACACAGAGCGTGGGAACGAGATAAACAAGGTAAAAAAATCCCACAATAAAGTGGGATTTAAAATTCATGATGCAAATAAGTTAAAAATTAACAATCGTCATCATTAACAGTAATAACAGGGCGCTCTCCAGCAACTGCATCATTGTAAGTAACAGTACAAGTTGATGTTTGTGTCGCTCCTGATGCAACAACACTAGTAATAGTTACGATGTTAGTTCCTGGAGTTGCAGTCCAATCATCTGCACTTAACTCAATGGCATCTATAATTCCGTCTGCAGTTGCTGCTGGGTAACCATTTACAAGTTGAACATTAGTCGTAGTGGCTGCGGCGGTAGATGCTTTTTCAACCCCTTCAATTGCTGCACGCGAATAAGATAAAGTAGCAGCCCCTTCCATCGCTGCTTTAACACCTTTTATCGCTGATGCACGTGCATCACCCTGTAGGTCGATAAATTTAGGCACCGCGGTTGCTGCCAAAATACCCAAAATAATAATGACAATAACTAACTCAATTAACGTAAAGCCCGACTGTTTTTGCATAATATAACTTTCCTTTGTTGAGAATATGATCTGACATTTATGTTCGACCATCGATAATTTAAAATATTAAACTTCTTTGTATTTGATAAGAGAAGTTTAACCTAAAATAAAGCGCTCTGTGTAATAAAAGTTTACCTCATATCACGTTATGACTTTAAAGCTGGCTCAATAAATAAAGCAATTGTTATGCCACTACCAAGCAAGCCGGCAATTAACAGCCTAACGAACTGAATATTAACAACCTAACTGACTTGGCAATATTTTATTAAGGCTAAATTCTAACCAAGTATTCACTAACACCGATCCACTTATAAGTTGTTAGCTCCTGTAAACCCATTGGGCCTCTAGCGTGTAATTTTTGCGTAGAAACAGCGACTTCAGCACCTAAACCGAATTGGCTACCATCAGTAAAACGCGTGCTTGTATTCACATAAACAGCAGCGGAGTTAACGCCATTCACAAATTTATTAGCAAGAGTAAAATCGTTAGTCAAAATACCGTCAGAGTGACCAGAGCTATGGGCGCGAATGTGCGCCATGGCTTCATTTACATCGTCAACCACTTTGACACCTAAATGCAACGATAACCATTCACGAGAAAAATCGCCTTCCTGTGCCAGTGTTGCTTTTTCTCCTAAAATTGCTTTAGCTTTACTTTCCGCCACTAAAGTAACCCCCGATGGTGTTAAGTGCGCGGCTAATTTAGGTAAAAAATCAGCGGCAATTCTTTTATCGACCAGCAGTGTATCAAGCGTATTACAGACACTTGGACGCTGCACTTTGGAATTTTCGATAATAGCTAATGACTTTTCTATATCGGCACTTTGTTCAATAAACAGATGACAGATACCGATACCGCCAATAATCACCGGAATATTGCTGTTTTCTTTACAGAACTGCTGTAGACCCGCATTACCTCTCGGGATAATCATATCCACATACTGATCCATTTTTAATAACTCGCCGACTAATGCGCGGTCAGTATTTTCAATATATTGTACCGCCGTTTTCGGTAAGCCCGCTTTTTCCAGTGCAGATTGAATCACTTTCACTAATACCAGATTTGAATTAATGGTTTCTTTACCACCGCGTAAAATACTGGCATTACCTGTTTTCAAACAAAGTGCAGCAATATCGATCGTGACATTGGGACGCGCTTCGTAAATAACACCAATCACGCCAACCGGCACACGGCGTTTGCTGAGCTTAAGACCATTTTCAAGCAACTTGCTATCAAACTCTTCCCCCACGGGATCGGCTAATGTAGCGACATTACGTAAATCGCTGATAATGCCTGCTAAACGCGTTTCATCAAGCAATAAGCGATCTAATAATGCCTCCGTTAATCCCGCATCAATTCCCGCTTGAATATCTAGCTTATTAGCTTTAACAATCTCACTTTCATTAGCTTGCAACGCCACTGCAATCGCTTCTAACGCGGCATTTTTTTGTTTGCTATCGGCGATGGCAAGTTCATAACTTGCTTCTTTTGCGAGTTTTCCTATCATTTGTAAATTCATTTTTTTTCCTTATTTGATTACCTGTCGGCAATGTTCATGTTATCTATCAATGCGAGTGTTATTTATAACAACACTAAATCATCACGATGGATCACCACGCGACCATGCTCAAAGCCTAAACAGCCTTCTATTTTATCAGAATGTAACCCTTTGATTTTCTCGATTTCAGTACGTTGGTATCTTGCAATACCCCGCGCAAGCTCTTTACCCCTTTGATTGGTAATAGCAACCACATCACCACGTAAGAAATTAGCGGTTGTGCCCGTTATCCCTTTTGCTAATAAGCTACTGCCACAATCAATAATTGCTCGCTCTGCACCGGCATCAACAATAATAGAGCCGGCAATACGCGATCCTGCAAAAATCCAATTTTTACGCGCCTCTAAAGGACATTTAGACGAGGCAAAACGAGTGCCAACCGATTTATTGTTGGCGGCATCAATAATCACATTCGGCCTATACCCCGAAGCAATGACGACTTCGACCCCTCCTCGATGCGCAACCGTGGCGGATTCAATTTTAGTCGTCATTCCGCCGGTTCCCAGTCCACTCACACTGCCGCCAGCAAGTGCATGAATCTCATCAGTAATGACGTCGATTTCAGACAATAACCGGGCATCTGGATAATGACGAGGATCGGCTGAAAACAGCCCCGCTTGGTCGGTTAGCAGTAATAACTGATCCGCACCAGCAAGTAATGCCACTAACGCAGAAAGATTATCATTATCGCCTACTTTTATTTCATTCGTTGCGACTGCATCATTTTCATTTACCAAGGGGATAATGTGATGTTTCAGCAACGTTTTGATGGTATCGCGTGCATTTAGGTAGCGCGCATGATCATCTAAATCAGCTCGCGTTAACAACATCTGTCCAACATGCAAACCGTAAATTCTAAAGAGGCTTTCCCACTCACGTACCAATTGACCTTGACCCACAGCCGCCAGCATTTGTTTGTTGGCAATAGTCGGTTCAATGTCAGGCATATTTAAATGCTCTCTGCCTGCCGCTATGGCGCCTGATGTCACTACGATAATTTGATGCCCCAGCTTTTGCAACTGCGCGCATTGACGCACGATTTCAACCATGTGGGCACGATCTAATTTTGCTGTGCCATTGGTTAGCACGCTGGTTCCTAGCTTAACAACAATTGTCTTTATATTCGTTTTCATGCTTATTTCATTTTGAATTAGGAGTTATAGCAAATCTACTCATTATCTATTCATTTAATGAGTGAAATTGCTATTAAAAATATAAATTCCCATGCAGCGCATAGGAACTGCAAAATATCGAACGCTCTAAAATAAAAAACAGCAACGAGTTTATCGCTACTGTTTTAGTATATCATTATTCATTTGCAGTTCACACGTTACGGATAACAACTCCCCGACTAGATAAATTGCTATACCTCTGTTAACTCAGCTTGTTTCTGAGGCTCCAGCTTGATACCTGTTTCAATCTCAATGAGAGCCTGCAGTCGTTGTATAAAAAGAGCAAATGAATTATCAATTTGCACAATATCTTTTTTACAAAGCGATTCAGCAACCCAAGTTCCGGCTAAATTATAAAGGCCATCAAATCGTTGGTAATAAAATGCATTTTCCTCTTTGCTCACAACCAGCCACCAACCATAAAACTCTCTTTGTTCAGGCACGATCTCCGGATCCACACACACCTCTAAGCAGTCAAAAAAGAACACGCTCTCTGTTGATTTTAATTTGCGAAAATAAGGACCTAAGTCAGTAAACAATTTAATTAATCTACCATGAGTAGGTGTTTTCTTTGTTAAAAAAGTCATAAAAATATATTTCCAATACAAGGATGTACATAAATATTAACTTACCACTCACTCAGCCAGATGTCTTGTTAACCACTGCGCAGAATAGCTTAAAGATTTCATATATGATTCAAAAATGGGAGGTTTATCAATAATATGAGACTCTCCATCGCAACTTGCACCGGCAATAAGTCGTAAATCCTGTTCGGTACACATAATATCGTCCTTATGGCCGATACTCAGGAGCGGTGTATTAATACGTTTA
The DNA here is from genome assembly GCF_022267535.1 of Psychromonas antarctica. Lineage (GTDB taxonomy): Bacteria > Pseudomonadota > Gammaproteobacteria > Enterobacterales > Psychromonadaceae > Psychromonas > Psychromonas antarctica. The sequence goes on along the minus strand of NZ_JAHNZV010000001.1, from coordinate 56,823 downwards.
CGCGCAAGTAACCCTTGTTTTATGAGGGAAAAGGGTACGCAATAGTGATATAAAATATCCACGCTAGAGCTCTTAACCTGCATCCTTGAAGCAAGGCAATCTAATAACATGGGCGGTAAACGTTTAAAGTTTTCCTCCTTATCAAAGAGACTACCGACCGCCGCCCCGACACAAACGACAGATTTAACATATTTGGGCTCTAAAAAAGCCAATCGTGCCGCAATATTACCACCAAAGCGCATCCCCATTAGTGCAATCCGGTCATGGTCAACCCAAGGCACTTCCATTAAATGGTGAATAATGGCCTGATGCAGGTTCGAGGAGTCCTGCTCTAATTTGATATGATTGGAATAACCAGTACCCGGCAGATCAACGGTCAACATCGCAATACCTGCTGGCGCAAGATCTTTTTCAAAAAGAGGCAGGAGTTCACATTGCAGCGTGTCCAGCCCACCACTCACAATAACCACCGGATGGATTGTTTCGCTATCAGGGAGATGTAAAAAACAGCTCACTTCTTTACCTTTAAAGGGAACTTTTATTTCCTTTAATAGGCAACTGTCATTGTATTTAAATGATTCACGATAACTATGAAATGCTAACGCCTGCGCCTGAAGGCTCAATTCATCCCCTTTCAAGTTGGGGTAGCTGGCAACACTGTAAAACTGAGAAGCACAATAATAGGCTTTTTGGGCCTCTTTTCGTTCTCCCAATTTGGCAAAGTTATTACCTTTTTTTTGATATCGCATTCCCAGCTGTGTCCATTCATAACTCCAATTACCTGAACGAAAACCGATAACACTGTCGAGAGTTCCTTCATCACTGCGTTTATTCGTGGAAGCTGAAATATGAGAAAGAACGTCGTAACAGTCGATAAGATCTAGCCCTTGCCATGACCAAAGCATAAATTTTAATAAACGATACCAGCCATTATGCTTTTCACCATCCATAATAACATCATCTAAAACATGGTTTTTTTTTGTTGATGAATTAGGGATAATTGTTGAAGTTTCTTGTACATTAAATTTAGGGGTAAAAAGTGTTTTAGATAAATTTTCTGACATAAGTTACTCGTCTTATAAAATCAGCGCGTATTTTAAGCGCAATATAATTAGGAACCAATAATGTTACAGATTACCGACAATGCAACAGAACAGCAATTATTGTCATTATTTCGTTTTGCTTTTCGTCCATTTTTTTTAGCTGGCACCACTTTTTCACTTTTATCCATGTTATTGTGGGTTGTTAATTTCTGCAAAAATAATACTCCCCTCACTATTACCCGCCACACTTTGGCATAGCCATAAGATGCTATTTGGTTTTGCTGGCGCGATTATTATTGGCATTGAAAGCAACAAAGTATTCATCCATTTTAACCACTAAGATTGATCAGATAGTTATGCCGATTGCTATAACAGCAAACATTCTTCTTTATTGAAAAAGATCTCGCCACCCTTTTATCGTAAAGTGATTCGCTTAGTGCTATTCTTATTTGCCGCTATATTGACACCTTTTGTTAAATCCGCTTTTTATTGTCAAAAAAACCACTTTAGAGAGGAAAGTACAGACCATAAGTCATTCATTTTTATTGTCTAAACATCCCCCTTCCCCTTTATATAAAAGCGACTTATTTGCACAGCAAAGCAGACACCTAAAGCATAGCCAGGCCACTGGCCCATCACTATGATGAAATCCACCACACTACGTTATAAAGTTAACATTTGGCATGAAATGTGCTTATTTTAAGAAAAGGAAGTCAAATATCAACTAAGGGGGTTACTATCGAAACAACAATACAAGCAGGGATCGCAAATTATCCTATGAACAATAGCCTGTTTACGGTATTTTCAAATGATCCTACATTAACTCCTGAAAACAAAATACTTTGCCTCGAGCAATTACAAACTTCACTCGATCTAAAAGAGATGATGACTGATTTTGCCGCTTTAGTGGCAAAGTTTATCCGCCCCTTTAATATACGTTTTCAATCCGCCCATGGTTTTTTTAGTCTTCAAAATGACGCTAAATTCCATTGCAGTGACAGTTTTAATTTGTCAATGACATCAACAAGCGCAAGAATCGGAGCTATCACATATCAAAGTAGCAACCCCATTACTTCGCAAGAAAATAAATTACTCAACGAATTACACCAATTACTGTTACCCAGTTTAAGACACGCACTAAAATTTTCAGAATTAAACGCGATGGTATTTAAAGATCATCTAACTAATATTGGTAACCGTGCTTACTATGATGAAAGTTTGGCAAGAGCGATACTGCAAAGCAGTCGCAGCGATCAAGCGTTATCATTATTAATATTAGATATTAACGACTTTAAAATGATCAATGATACTTTTGGGCATCTAAAGGGCGATCAAGTATTACAACACTTTGCGGGTATTCTGATTAAAAGCGTGCGTACCTCTGATATGGTATTTCGTTTAGGGGGTGATGAATTTGCAATTATATTGCAGCCAGGAGACCAAAATTCAGTTAATAAAGTGATTGCACGCATGCATCATGAAATTAAGAATAATAGTTTCTTAAGTAAGTTAAATTTTTCAAGCAGTGTTGGTTTTGGTCACTGGCAGATAGGGTTAAGCGCTAACGAGCTATTTTCCATCGCCGATCAAAGCCTCTATCTGAATAAAGTTGTTAATAAAAAGTCGAATAAATAAGAGGTGAGACCTAAGTACAGATTGAAATAGGGGGCCGTGCGGCGTGTAATCTGATGTCGAATAAATAGACAGCAAAGGATAACGCCGCTTAACTCGCTACTGCAATGGTTGCAGTAATTGCTTAATTGCACTCATTAAACTGGCAAAAACAAGCAATAGTGCCAACAAAGGGACAATAAACCACATCTCAATATGCACACTCGGCGTTAATTTAAGGCCCCACTTCATCAAGCTGAATTCAATCGACTCTGCCCCTATCGCCGCCACAAATCCAGCAACAACAGCCATCACGCCATATTCGCACCACAATGTTTGGCTGATCCGCCTTCTACTTGCACCCAAGGTGCGATAAAGTGTAATTTCTCGCTGTCGCTGCGTTAAACTCAAACGCAATAAAGTGAAGATCAATAAGATACCACTGACGACACCAAGCCCGGCCAATACACTTAAAGACCAGACTACCTGCGCCAGAAGCTGCTGAATTTTCTCCCCTATAATCCGAAAATCTAGCAAACTCACCGTTGGATAATTACGACCAAGCTCATTCAATAAGGGGGTTTGCGAGTCATCAATACGAAAACTGACCAACCAAGTAGCGGGTAGCTGTGCAATAACATCTGGCGTGAAAATAAAATAGAAATTAGGCTTCATACTCTGCCAGTTTACTGCTCGAATAGAGTTAACCGTAGCAACAACAGTTTGGTTGTTGACCGTGAAATCGAGACTATCTCCGATACCAATCTGCAGATCCTTTGCCACGCTTTGTTCGACGGAGACCCCGCCTTTATCTGTCCATGCTCCCTCTAAAACCTCATTATAGTCAGGTAACTGCTTAGCCCAAGTAAAATTAATTTCGCGATGTAGCACATTTATATCTTGCTTCTCTGGTGCGACTGTATCTTTGATTTTTCCACCATTAATGGCTGTTAATCGCCCGCGAATGATTGCATAAGCGGGAGAGCGCGTTATATTGTTTTTATCCAATTCCTGTAGATAGGCTTGCTGCTGTGCTGGGGCAATATTAAGTGCAAAGACGTTCGCTGTTTCCGCGGGCAATGTCTGCTGCCAATCACCCAAGAGATCGCTACGCAGCAACCAGATCAGAGTCACCAACAGCAGCGATCCAGAGAGCGCAGCTAACTGCATTATAGTTATCTTTTGGGAGCGCTTAATACGACTTAAAGCAAGGCTCATTGCAGCCCCCCATTTATAACGGCTAAGCAAAAATAACAAAGCATAACTGCTATTGGCTAAGACAAAAAATAGTACGATAAGCCCACTTAATACCATCCACACCAAGGAATTATTGCCATAAAAAAATATAAATGCAGCAATCGGTAGAATATTCAGCCACCAGCCTTTTTTAGAAGGCGTCGGCTGTTGTGCCTGCAACACGACAATCGCCGAGGTATCTAATAAACGAATTAGCGGTATGCCCAACGCAGGTAATCCAATCAACAACGCGACTAACGTTGCAAAGACAAAAGGTAGGTAACCGTAACCGGGTAATTGCTCAGGTAAAATATGTTGCAAAGGCAGACGCAAAAGTAACTCTAATAAGATCCCTACTAAGGAGCCTAGCAACAAACCGGCAGTAAACATCAATCCCACTTGCACCAATAACCATCGGCGCAACCAGCCTTTACTCGCCCCCATACTTTTAAGCATCGCCACCGTATCGATCCGACTGCGGGCATAATGCTGGCAGGTCAATATTAAGGTCACCGATGCCATCAGAATCACCATCACAATAGTGAGTGATAAATACTGTTTGGACTTGCTAATTAAATCAGCGCTGCGGCCATTATTATCCTCACTTATCCAACGTTGTGAAGCCTGCAATTGATAGTTTTGCTGTAACTGCGTTAAAGCACTTTTTTCGCCTTTAAAAAAGGTCCGGTACTGTACCCGGCTACCTACCTGAATAGCCCCCGTTTTAGGCAGATCAGATTCATGGATAAGGACACTGGGCATGGTTCTAAAGGGGTTAAAAGTCACCTCCGGCTGCGCTATAATTTTACCTGATATAGTTAATTCTGCATCACCAATAGCTAACTTATCACCTATATTCACCGCTAATAACGACAAGAGTTGCTCATCAATCCATAATTCACTGGCTTGTACCGAATGGCTAACCTTTTCAGTCTCGCCCATTAAAATCAATTCGCCGCGCAGCGGATAACTACTTTCAACCGATTTAACAGTGACTAACTGCATATTATTATCACTAAATGCCATGGTTTGAAAACGCGTTTGTGAAGAGCTGGTCAAGCCTAAATTTTGCGCATCAGAGAGCAATGATGGTGTTGCTGTGGCAGAGTTAAAAACTAAATCGGCGGCGATCATCGCACGCCCCTGCGAAGTGAGCACTGCATCTACGCGAATCGCCAATGCCGATAGCGCCACAACACAGGCGACGATTAAAGTAAGCGCAGCCATCACAGGCCAAAGTTGACCTTGCCAGATCTCGCGCAGACTCCAGCGTAGCAGCATTTTATTGCCTGATGAGACATTGCTAGTTTGCATTACAGCTCCTGCAGTTCGCCTGCGTGAATAGTGAGTATGCGATCGCATCGTTCAGCAAGATTGCTATCATGGGTGATTAAGACTAAGGTTGTGCCATATTCACGATTCATTTCAAATAACAGTTCAATGATATTTTGTGCCGTTTTCTCATCTAGATTGCCCGTTGGCTCATCAGCAAATAAAATTTTGGGTTGCGTCATAAACGCGCGCGCCAGTGCAACACGCTGCTGCTCACCTCCGGATAACTGCGCGGGTAAATGTGTTTCGCGCCCAGACAAACCGACGGAATGAAGTAATTGCTGCGCTTTGACGATATCTTCGCCCTCCCCCCGTAAAATAGCGGGTAAGGTGACATTTTCTAATGCCGTTAATGAAGGTATTAATAAAAAATTTTGAAACACAAAACCGATCGACTCGCTGCGTATTTTTGCACGCTGCTCGTCATCTAATTGCGATAGAGGCTGCCCAAGTAGTTCTATTTCACCCGAGCTTGGGCTATCTAGCCCCGCTAATAATCCCATTAGGGTTGATTTACCTGCCCCTGATGTGCCAATAATAGCGACACGCTCACGCGCAAAGATTTCAAATGAAATATCGTTTAGAATAGACAGCTGAGCCTCATTCGAACTGACTGATTTACAGACAGATACTGTTTTAATAATGGATAATGACATGAGAATATTTTTTTCCTTCTTTTTTATACTGCTCGTTTGTGCACCAACAAACGGTGCTACGCTGCTTATTCTCGGTGACAGTTTAAGTGCCGGTTATAATATGCCCATTGCGCAGAGTTGGCCGACGTTGCTCGATGGGCAGCTTAATCACAAAGGCAAACCCATCACGGTGATTAACGCCAGCACTTCCGGCGATACAACGGGCAATGGCTTAGCAAAATTGCCCGCCTTGCTTGCACAATATAAACCCACCACCGTATTAATTGAATTAGGCGCAAATGACGGTTTACGTGGTTTTTCAATACAAACTGTCAGTGCTAATATTGCGCAGATAATAACCTTAAGTAAAGCACAAAATAGTCAGGTTATTTTAATGCAGATCCAAATCCCACCTAACTATGGTAAACGTTATACGCAAGCCTTTAGATCACTTTATCCTAAATTAAGTGAGCAATATGGCGTCCCTTTAGTGCCTTTCTTTCTCGAACCTCTGATGCTGCAGAAACCTCAATGGATAATGAATGATGGACTGCATCCAACAGTGCAAGCGCAACCCTGGATTGCACAGTTTATGGCAAAGACGTTATCCCCGTATCTCGACTAACCTCTACAGAGGTTAAATAAGGAATCAGTAAATAGATGAAAATGAAGGCTTAACATTAAGCAAATACGATGCTTAGGTTATGCACACCGATTTCACTTCGTGACGTTTGGCATTGCCATAAACCAATAGCGGCTCGTAATTCGCCATCAATAACAATAAAGGGGATCAAATCACGTAACCACGGTGGCACATGATATTCATGTAACAATTTTTTAAGACTGCGCGAGCCGTTACGGCCGATCGGCTGGCAAGTTAATTGGGCCGGCAAATGCTGGCGAAAGCAGATCTCAATTTTGGCATTTTCTTGGTATTTAAAAATATCACTACGGTTATGATTGTCCGCATCTTGAATGAACAATAATTTTACCCGCCCATCCGCTAAGCTTATTTGTTGCTCTCCTTGCCAAGTAACTGACTCTCCTCTGTTTACTGCGATATCCAAATCTTTTAACAGATAAAGATGTTTACGGTAGCGACGAATAGAATAACCTTTAAACTGCATAACCGGTAGTGCATCATCTGTTGCTAAAACCACATCCGTCCAAATGACGTGTAATTGCGCAGCAGAGGGATAATCCAAGCAATTATCTTTAAACCAAAAACGTAACAAATTATTGCGACGCCCAGTGCTTAATTGTTTTAGTTGCTCAAATTTTAAAGCTTGTTGATTTAAAAAATAAAATACGCTGGCAGAGAAATCTTGTGCGGCGATTTCATCTAATATCTGTTGCTGCTCTTGGCAAATAGTCGCAGTGCGAGCCACCGATTTAGCTATCCCAGGCCAACGATTTTTAAGTAGGGGGGTGATCGAATGACGAATAAAATTACGATCAAAAAGTTGATCATGGTTACTTTCATCTTCAATCCAATGCAGCTCAAAGCAAGTCGCATAATCCGCTAACTGTGCCCGTGAAAAATTTAATAAAGGACGGATAAGATAGCCCAATTTTAGTTTCTGCTGATGATGGATTCCCTGCAGCCCAGTATTACCCGCCCCCCGTTTGAGCGCCAATAAGAGCGTTTCCAATTGATCATCTTGATGATGAGCCGTCACTAAATAGCTATTTTCAGACAAGCTTTGTGTTAAACAATGATAACGTTTCTCTCTCGCAAGCGCTTCTAAACTAGTACGAGTTTGTCTATTTAAGTGTACCTTTGAGCAGGTAAAATCAATCTTCAGTGTCACACATAAGGCGGCACAAAAATCCATCCAGCAATCGCCATTTTCACTTAAACCATGATGAATATGATGCGCATTCAAGGTTAAATTCGCCCCCCTTTCTCGTAATCGGGCAAAAAGGTGCAGCAACACAACAGAATCTAAACCGCCACTTAAGGCGATATGAAAATTAGCCGCTGGAGGCACCGATAGTAACTCCAGCTGTTTGCCAAATGAGTCTAATAAATCCTGCTTTTGCATAAAACAACAAACCTTACGAGACTAACGTCTCAGCTGCTACAGAAATAACTAACATGATCAAAGCTAACTGACATGTTCAAAGTGCAATGTCACATTCTCTTTGCCGAGTAAAGCAGACAATGCAAACAGCAAATCGTCACAGGGAGTAACAGACCAAGCCCGCCCTAATGACAATTCAGTTTGTGCGTATTTATTTTTATATTCAATAAAAACGGGGCATAAGCCGCCCATCGCCGGCTGCAAGGCGTCATTTAATAAAGTTTGAAAATCCTCACCGACCTGCTCGTAACTGATTGTAAGACGTAATTTAGAAGCAAAGCGTTCGCGCGCCTGATCAATGCTCATCACTTCGCGGGCATTCATTTTTAGACCGCCATTAAAGTAATCTTCACTGACCTGTCCCTGTAACACGATTACACTGTCAGCGACTAATAACGTTTCATACTGATCCAGTAGATCTGCAAAAACGGTAATCTCCATGCGTGAGCTTTTGTCATCAAGAGTGATAATGCCCATACGTTTGCCCGCTTTGGTCACCATTACACGCATACTTAAGATCAGACCGGCAACACGGCTATTTTGACCACGACGATTGGCCACAAGATCAGCCAATTTAGTGCAATAGAAAGCTTTAAGATGAGGCTCATATTGATTAATAGGATGGCCCGTTAGATATAAACCAAGGGTTTCTTTTTCACCTGCAAGCCATTTCTTTTCTGGCCATGGCAGTACACAAGCAAATTTATCAGCAATCTCTTCACTGTCAGTGGTTAATACTCCAAATAGATCAGATTGCCCAAACGCTTCCGCTTTTTTGTACTGCACAGCCGACTGCAGTGCGACCGGTAAGGTTTCCATGAGCGCCGCACGATGCGGCCCTAATTTATCTAAGGCACCGGATAAAATAAGTTTTTCCAAAATGCGCTTATTACAACGTTTAAGATCGATCCTGTTACAAAAATCAAACAGATCTTTAAACTTGCCCCCCGCCGTTCGAGCTTCGATTATTGCATCAACAGGACCTTCGCCAACACCTTTTACAGCGCCAATACCGTAAACAATGCGCAGATCCATATCCACATTAAATTTAAACAGTCCCTCATTTACATCCGGCGGACCAAGCACCAATCCCATGCTTTGACATTCAGCCACTAAGACAACAATTTTCTCAGTATTATCCATATCCGCGGACATCACCGCAGCCATAAAATAAGAAGGATAAAAAGTTTTCATCCACAACGTCTGATAAGAAACTAATGCATAGGCAGCGGAATGCGACTTATTAAATCCGTAACCGGCAAACTTCTCCACCAGATCAAAAATCTTCATCGCCAGTTCGCCATCAATGCCGTTGCCAACAGCACCTTCTTCAAAGGCAGCACGTTGTTTAGCCATCTCTTCTGGTTTTTTCTTACCCATTGCACGGCGTAGCATGTCGGCGCCGCCTAGGGTATAACCAGACAAGACTTGCGCTATCTGCATAACCTGTTCTTGATACAAAATAATGCCGTAAGTGGGCGCTAAAATCTCTTTTAACGAATCATGCTGCCATTTTTCATCAGGGTAGGAAACCGCTTCACGGCCATGTTTACGCTCGATAAAGTTATCGACCATGCCGGATTGCAATGGACCGGGTCGAAATAAGGCCACCAACGCGATCATATCTTCAAAAGAATCGGGCTGTAATCGGCGGATCAGATCCTTCATACCACGCGACTCTAACTGGAATACAGCCGTCGTTTCATAGCGTTTTAATAATTCAAAACAGGCCGGCTCGGTAAGATCGATTCTTTCAATAAAAATAGGCTCTTCGTTGCGTATTTTCTTATGTGCATTGGCCATATCCAGCGCCCACTGAATAATAGTCAGTGTGCGCAGTCCTAAGAAGTCAAATTTAACCAACCCAGCATATTCAACATCATTTTTATCAAACTGAGTCACCGGATTGTTGCCTGTTTCATCACAATAAAGCGGTGCAAAGTCAGTAATAGTGGTCGGCGAGATAACCACACCACCAGCATGTTTACCCGCATTACGAATAGTACCTTCTAGCGTGCGGCACATATCAATTAATGCGCGTACCTCTTCACTGCCATTATAACGGTCGTGAAGCCTAGGTTCCTCTTCAAACGCTTTTGCGAGAGTCATGCCTGGCGTTGGTGGTACCAATTTGGAAATACCGTCAACAAAACCGTAGGGATGCCCTAATACACGGCCAACATCGCGAATAACCGCTTTGGCAGCCATGGTCCCAAAAGTGATGATCTGTGAAACCGCTTCGCGTCCATATAACTGGGCAACGTGATCGATTACTTCATCACGTCTATCCATGCAGAAATCGATATCAAAATCGGGCATTGAGACACGCTCAGGATTCAAAAAACGTTCGAACAGTAGTTCCAATTCAAGCGGATCCAGGTCGGTTATTTTTAACGCATAAGCGACTAATGATCCCGCACCTGAGCCACGGCCGGGTCCAACCGGAATATTGTTATCTTTGCTCCACTGGATAAATTCCATCACGATCAAGAAATACCCAGGAAATCCCATGCTATTAATGACATCTAATTCTATCTGCAAGCGCTCGTCATAGGGTTGACGGATAGCAGTAAAATCGGGAGAGTTTTTATCAAACAGAAATTCTAAGCGCGCCTCTAACCCTTCACGCGAAGCCGTGCAGAAAAAATCATTAATCGACATATCACCGGTAGGAAAGTCCGGTAAAAAATATTCGCCTAAACGCAGTGTGACATTACAGCGTTTAGCTATTTCAACACTGTTTTCCAGTGCTTCAGGGATATCTGAAAAGAGTTCGCACATCTCCTGCTCACTACGAAGATACTGCTCTGGACTGTACTCTTTAGCACGACGATCATCACCTAAGGTAAATCCTTGATTAATGCAAACTCGGATTTCGTGAGCATCGAACATAGTTTTATCGGCAAAAACAACCTGGTTGGTGGCCACAACAGGTAACTGATATTTTTGCGCCCAGCTGAGCGCAAAATGTAGGTAGTTTTCTTCATCCGGTCGATTGGTACGGATCAATTCCAGATAGTAACGCTGAGGGAAATGCAATTGGTAGAAAGCGGTGATATCTTCCGCGAGCTGATGATGGCCTTTTAATAAGGCGTTACCCAAATCCCCTTCTTTTGCGCCCGAAAGTAATAATACGCCTTTATTATGTTCGATTAACCACGCCTGATCGATAATCGCACGACCACTAATATGGCCACGTAAATAAGCTTTAGAAATTAATTCGGTTACATTTTTATAACCATCATTATCCATTGCCAGTGCAGTTAAGCGGTACTGCTCACCTTCCACACGTTCACTCTGCATCCAAAAATCAGCACCAACAATCGGTTTTATGCCAGCGCCATGGGCGGCACCATAAAACTTAACCAGACCGCAAAAATTAGTTTGATCCGTGATGGCCAATGCGGGCATTTGCATTGCTGCAGTTTTAGCAATTAACCCCTTTATCTTAGTTAAACCATCCACCATGGAATAATCAGTATGCACCCGTAGATGGATAAACTTGGGGGTTGACGCTGTTTTAATCTGTTGCATTTCAGGCATAGGATCTCAATTAATAATTACTGACTATCTTACTTTTTTGTTCATCTTTTTTGGCGAATTTTTATAACATCCCCAATACTTTCTTAACGGGTTTAAAACTTTTACGATGCTCCGGGATAGCGCCATACTTTTGTAATGCATCAAAATGTGCTTTTGTCGGATAGCCCTTGTGTTGGGCAAACCCATAATGGGGATATTTTTTATCCAATACAAGCATCTCGCGATCACGCGTCACTTTAGCAATAATTGAGGCGGCGCTGATTTCAGCAACACGTAAGTCGCCTTTAACAACGGCTTCACATGGCATAACGAGTGTAGGACAGCGGTTGCCATCGATAAAAACAAATTCCGGAACAATGGCAAGCTTATCAACTGCGCGCTGCATTGCCAGCATAGTGGCATGCAATATATTAAGCTTATCAATTTCTTCTGGCGAAGCGCGTCCCACCGCAACACAAAGCGCTTTTTCATGAATCTGCTCAAATAGAAACTCGCGTTTTTTTTCACTGAGTTTTTTTGAATCGGTTAGCCCTTCGATGGGATTATTTGCATCTAAAATTACCGCGGCAGTGACCACATCCCCCACCAAAGGACCACGCCCAACTTCATCTACACCCGCGATTAAATCAAAATCGGGATAAATTATATCTGCAAAATCACTTTTTAACTTACTCATTATCTCTTTCTCATTTAACGGGATTCTAATAAATCAACAACAGCTTGGGCGGCTTTGCTATCGGCATCGCATTTTATCAGCTGATGCAACTCGGTAAAGGTCTTAATAATTTCGTTATTATCTTCGCCTAATAACCGTTTTAACTCTGTCACTATATTGTCGACCGTGCAATCATTCTGGTTAAGTTCTTTAACGACCTCTTTATTAGCAATTAAATTAGGTAATGAAGTGTATTTTATATTGGACAGTGATTTAGCAATAATGTAAGTAATTGGCTTCACTTTATAGGCCACCACCATCGGTGCTTTTGCCAACATAGCTTCAAGCGCAGCGGTACCAGATGCCAAAAGCACAGTATCGGCAGACTGTAAAACAGCGCTTGCTTCGCCATCAAAAACGAGCAAAGGCAGATTCGGCGCATACTGTTGTTGCTGGGCTAAAAACTGTTTTTTACGCGCCTTATTGACCATCGGGACAATAAATTTTAGGGTGGGATATTGCTCACTGATAATAGCGGCGGCTTGCAAAAAGATCGGTCCCAGCATCTCAACTTCCGCTTTACGGCTGCCGGGTAATACGGCTAACAGTTTATCCCCCAACGGCAGCCCTAATTTCTGACGCGCAACTGACTTTTCAGGCACTAATGGCAATTGATCCGCCAGTGTATGACCAACAAACTGGCAAGGTACATTAAATTTATCATAAAACGCTTTTTCAAATGGCAGAAACGCTAGCACTAGGTCGGTCGCACGAGCTATTTTATGAATGCGCCACTGCTTCCAGGCCCAGACTGAAGGACTGACATAATGGATCGTTTTTATATTATGCTGTTTTAATTTAAGTTCAACAGTGATATTAAAATCCGGCGCATCAATACCTATAAAAATATCCGGGGGAGTCGCAATAAAATGCTTAACAATAGCGCGCCGAATACGTAATATACTGCGTAACTTGCCGATTACTTCGGCAAACCCCATCACCGACAAAGCTTCAAGCGGGTACAACGCATGGCAGCCTTGCGCTATCATCTTAGGCCCAGCTATGCCTTCAAAGATGGCATCTGGATAATGCAGCTTTAAAGCTTTAATCAACCCTTCACCCAAAATATCGCCGGATGCTTCACCAGCAATCAGGCCAATTCTTAATGGTTTATTCATCTCTAATTTGCCTTAAAAAAAAAGGCTCTAATGAGCCTTTTTTAAATAAAATTAATTGACTATGCGCAAACTACCTCTACCGGACAATGCCGCGGTTATCTGCACAGATAAAATCATATAGTATTTGTAATTCAGGAGCGTCTGCAATTTTTTCTGCAATCTCCTGTTTAGCTTCTTCAAGTGTATTACCCTGACGGCAAATTACTTTATAAGCTCGTTTAATTTCCATAATCGCCGCACTACTGAATCCGTGACGTTTTAAACCCACAGAATTAATGCCTTGTGCCTGCGCATAATTGCCTGTTGCCAAGAAATAAGGTGGAATATCTTTATTGACCGCCGAGCAACCGCCCACCATTGCATACTCACCAACTCGGGTGAACTGGTGTAGCGCAGAAAGACCGCCAATAATGACGTGATTGGCCAGCTTGGTATGTCCAGCTAAGGTGGCATTATTTGACAAGATAATATGGTCACCAAGAATACAATCATGTGCAACATGCACATAGGCCATCAGTAAGTTATTATTACCGATGCGTGTTGTTCCCTGATCCTGTGCGGTGCCACGATGGATCGTACAGCTCTCACGAAAAACGTTATTGTCACCAATGACCAAAAAAGTTTCTTCACCATTATATTTAAGATCTTGGCAATCTTCACCAATTGAGGAGAATTGATAAATCTTATTACCTTTACCCATTTTAGTGGGGCCTTTGATAACAACATGTGGTGCGATCCAACAGTTATCACCAATTTCTACTCGATCGCCGATGACGGTATAGGGACCAATTTCTACATTTTCACCTATCAGCGCATTTTCATGCACTATTGCGGTTGGGTGAATCCGAGCTGTTGAATTCGTCATTAAATCTCTCTTCTTGCGCACATAATCATCGCCTGACAAGCTATTTCCCCGTCTATTTTCGCCACACACTCAAATTTACCCATGCCGCGACGCTCTTTTAAATAGATAACTTCAAGGTGCAACACGTCACCCGGTACTACCGGTTTACGAAAACGGACTTTATCGATAGAGGCCAAAAAATAAAGTTCATTTTCGGCGGGCTTTCCGTAGGTTGCGAACGCCAAAATACCAGTAGCTTGTGCCAATGCTTCAATAATCATCACACCAGGAAAAACCGGTGTGCCCGGAAAATGACCTTGAAATTGCGGCTCATTAAAGGAAATATTCTTAACTGCATGCAAGGTTTTACCTGGAACATAATCTAATACACGATCGACTAATAAAAATGGGTAGCGATGTGGTAAGAGATCCATGATCTCTTTAATATCTAATGAATTTAATTCGTTACTCACGATCTGTTCCTTTATTTAATCTTTAAGTTGTTTTTCGAGTTCTTTAACACGTTTGAATAAATCACTTATTTTTAACGTGAGTGCAGTTGTTTTACGCCAAGCTCGGTTTTTTTGTGCTGGTACACCAGACGAATAAACACCTGCTTTATCAATGCTGCGCATCACCATACTATCGCCAGTGATAACGACATTATCAGTGATAGTTAAGTGGCCGTTCATTGCCACTGAGCCGCCAATAATACAATGCGTACCAATTTGTGTGCTGCCCGCAATATTAGAACCGCCAGCAATCGCTGTATGCGCACCGATAGTGACATTATGCGCAATTTGACACTGGTTATCAATTTTCACGCCATCAGCAATAATAGTGTCTGCTATTGCACCGCGGTCAATCGTAGTTGATGAGCCAATTTCAACATCATCACCAATTTGGACTCGACCTATTTGTGGTATTTTCACCCAAGTCCCTTGATAAGGCGCATTACCAAAACCATCTGACCCAATCACACTATTTGCATGGACAATGCAACGTTTGCCTATTTGACAGTGATGATAGACAGTGACATTTGGATAAATTTTGGACTGCTCTCCAACCCTTGAATTTTCTCCAATCACTACGTTCGCTAAGATCTGACAGTTAGCAGCGATTTTAACACCCGCTCCGATAACGACATGCGCCGCAATGGCGACATTTTCACCAATTTCGGCTGTTTCATGGATCACAGCCGAAGTCGCAATACCGGCAGATAGATTCGGTGTATTATCAAAAATTTTTGCTAATAATGCATAACCAACATAAGGGTTGTCCATAAACAGCGCATTGCCTTGATAACTCGTTTGCAAAGCAGTGGGCAAAACAATAGCACTTGCATTACAATCGGCCAACTGGGTGAGTAATTTTTTATCAGAAACAAAAGTAATATCACCCGGTCCGGCCTGAGAAAATGTAGCCAAACGTTGTAAAACAAGATTTTTATCGCCCATTAGTTGGGCGTTTAATTGTTCAGCTAACTGAGATAAAGTGTATGTCATTTTTTAATCTACTTTTTACTGATTTCTTTAATGACAATATCAGATATATCTAATGCTGGTTTTGAATAAACAATTTGCTCTCCATTTAAAACAACATCGTATCCTTCTTCTAAGGCAACGGCGTTAATCACTTCACGTAGTGTTATGAATGCTTTTTGCTGCTCTTCACTTTGACGACGACGTTGATCTTCTTGAAATGCTTTACCTTTTAATTTGTACTCAGATAGTTTAACTTCGATTTTACGTTTTAAACTGGTTACATCCCCCTGCGCCATCATTTCGCCATCGCGTTCAAGTGTCGCCTGCATTTTAGTTATCTCTTTTTCCAATCCTTGTATTTCTTCATAACGCGGTTTGAATTCATTTTCTAATTTTTTTATGGTTTTTTCACGCTGTGGTGACTGTTGTATAATTTTAGTTGGGAACACCACGCCTATTTTTTGTGCTTCTTGCGCCGCATTTGCTGTAGAAAGCGAGACTAATGCAACTGTAAGTGTAACTACTTTAAACAAGGTCTTCATTTTGTAACTCCATAATATAAAAGGTAATGTGTTAATAAAGTTGCTAAACGCTAAACATAGTTAATATACTAATGCTGTTTAACTGCTGGTAATTGTATCTATAAAAAATCAGAATGTTTGACCAATATTAAATGAGAACACCTCCGTAACATCCCCTTCGTACTCTTTTAACGGCAGCGCGAGGGTAAAAATCAGAGGTCCCATCGGCGAGACCCAAGTAATTTGTGTGCCTACTGAAGCACGTATTCTACCTGGTTTTGAGTAATCACCAAAATATTCACAATTATATGAACACCCCATTTGGCTGTAATTATTATAATTAAATTCGGTATCCCATACTTCACCCGCATCAATAAATATACTGCTACGAACTTGCCTTGTATAGGCCTCATCTAAAAATGGCACAGGGAAAATCAACTCTCCACTGAGCGTGTATTTTGCGTTTCCGCCTACCGCGCTATTGGTTAGTGCCATACTACTATTACCAGCATCACTAACATACATAGCGCGAGGACCAACAGTATTACTTGCAAAACCTCGTATCGTACGGTAACCGCCTGCATAGTAATTTTCAAAGAAAGGCAAGATTTGATCATTGCCTTCAAATTGACCATAACCATTCCCATAACCAGCAGAAGCTCTGATCAAGGTAGTCCAATCACCATCATCTGTAATACGTTGATAATTCATAAAATCAAAATTTACTTTGAAGTATTGTAAATCGGAACCTGGGATGGTCACTTTTGTCCACAGTGTATGTTTCATACCTTGTGTCGCTAACTGCCCCTTATCAAGATTGTTTTTTGTCCACTTTAAAGATATATCAAAGTTTTGGAAATCGACCGAACCAGAAGAGTCTAATTGCGAAGCGTAAATCCGCCAGAACTGTTTTAACTGCTCATAGGATTTAAGTTGTGAAATACCGTTGTTTTCCCACCCCAGACTAAACCCTAAACGGTTTGTTTCGTTGACAGGAAATCCGACATCTAAACGCAACCCATAAGTGGTGTTAGTGTAATCGACAATGTTTGCTTGGCCCGCTTCAAATTTATCATAAAAAATTCGCCCGCCGCCGCTCACTCCATCTTTAGTTAAATAAGGGGTGGTATAGTTGATATTTGCACTTAAGCTATATTGGTTAGTTTTCGCTTCAAAACCGACTTTATCACCTGAACCGAGGAAGTTATTTTGCTGAATTCCCGCCGTCAAGCTGAGTCCTGATTCGGTACCAAATCCTACGCCGGCATTAAATGATCCGGAAGCTTGCTCTTCAACGTTAACATTTATATCCACTAAATCATCACTGATTCTTTCAGTCGTCAGATCAACTTTCGAGAAAAAACCTAAACGATTTAAACGTTCCTTAGAGGTTTCAATGCTTTCGCTTGATAACCATCCACCTTCCATTTGCCGCATTTCTCGGCGTAAGACAACATCTTTAGTTGTAGTATTACCTGAAATATTGATGTTGCGAACATACCCACGTTGCCCTGGATCAATGGAGAAATTAACCATTACAGTCTTGCTTTCATCATCAATTTCTGGATAAGTAACTATCTCTGGATAGGCATAACCTAAGCGACCAAAGAATTTGCGAATATTTTGCTCAGTAGCCGCTATGTCTGATGCAGCATAAATATCACCACTTGCAAAAGGGACCAAGGAAGCTATTTCAGCATCATTATCTAAGAGGTTACCGATAAATTTCACATCGCCTATTTTATAGATCCCCCCCTCTTCTACATTAACCGTAACATAAACCGCTTTTTTATTCGGTGTTAATGAAACTTGTGTATCTGCAATTTTGAAACGAATATAACCGCGATCTAAGTAATAACTTTTGATCACTTCTAAATCAGCCGCTAATTTTTGTTTTTGATAGTTATCATCCGCAAAAAAGTCCCACCAGCCACCCGAATCGGCAAGTGTTAATCGTTTTAACAGTTGCTGATCTGAAAAAACGTTATTCCCAATAATATTTATCTGTTCAATTTTTGCCGTCAAGCCTTCATGAAAAACAAACTGAATAGAAGCACGGTTACGAGGTAGGGTTGTAACAATAGTTTCAACTTGGGCGCTATATTTACCGACACTATGGTAAAAGTTTTCTAAATTTTTACCAATACCGGCGAGGGTTGTTCTGTCTAAGGTTTCACCCGCTTGTATTGAGGAAGATTTTAAAGAGTCAAGGATCTGCTCGTCAGTTAATTTTTTGTTACCCACCAAGGTAACATTGCTAATCGTTGCTCGCTCTTTAACTTTAAAGATTAAAACATCACCTTTTCTAACCAATTCGATTGATTCAAAATGGCTGCTGGCATAAAGTTTTTTGATGGCTTTTGACAATTCATAATCATCAACACTATCGCCTTCTCGAATGGGTAAGCTTAACAAGGCAGCGCCTAAAGTAACACGCTGTAAACCTTCAAACTGTAAATCAGAAATCGTAAATGGCTGTGCAGTCGCAAACGCTGGGAAGCAGCCGCCGATTATCAGGGCAGAGGTAAGTAGACATTGCTTAATCATTATATTTATTAATCCTTTCAACACTTATCGTGATTTATGTTTTTTTATTTAGCCCGCTAAGTGCCATTTTGGTCTATGCGCATGTTTTAGCCGATTCGCAAAACGCGACGCGATTAAGGTATCTTTATTCCACTAGGTACGAGTTTATAAGCTTGTAAATACACTTTCAACACAATACGTTAACAACTGCGGATCCGCCGCAATCTATAATAAATTAAAATCGTTAAAAATAGCGAGGGTCATTAGTACCATTAAAATAGCGCCTCCGATTTTAAACCCTACCTCTTGAATTTTTTCCGGAATAGGTTTTCCAGTTAACAACTCGACAAAGTAATAAAGCAGGTGCCCCCCGTCCAACACGGGTAATGGTATTAAATTCATCAAACCTAAATTAACGCTAATTAAGGCTAAAAACCCAAGGAAATAGGCAGCACCGTAATCAGCACTCATGCCTGCGCCTTTAGCAATCGAAACAGGTCCACTTAGGTTTTTAACCGAAATATCCCCGGTGACCAATTTGATTAAGGTATCAAAGGTTAATTTGCTTAACTGTGCCGTTTTTTCAACGCCTTTTATAAAGGCATTAATCGGTGAAAACTGCAATTTAACACGAAATGCTTCTGGATACGGATCAACAACTGGAGCGACGCCAATATAACCTCGAATTATCTCAGCATCCAGAGTCCTTGCTTCGGGTGTTAATTCAATCGTTGTGGCTATTGTGCCTCTTTCAATTTCAAGTTGCAGTGGTTGATTGGCATTTTTCTGGATCAGCTCAACAAATCCCTGCCAATTGCTTAATTTAACACCATCAATAGTACGCAGCTTATCGCCGCTCTGCAGTCCCGCTTTATCACCGGCTCCCCCTTTAACCACATCAGCTACTTCTAGGTGGATCTCCGGCCTATAAGGTAGCAGTCCTAAACCGGTTATAATTGATTCTTTTTTAGGATCAAATTGCCAATTATTCAATGAGACAGTAAAAGTTTTTGTTGGTTCAAGGCGCAGACTATTTTTATCAGCCATTAAGGGTGCAATAGTAATATTGAATCCACTTTCACCCATTTGACTGACCAAAGCCAGATTAAGGGCTTCCCAATCTCCCACCTGTTGATCATTAATCGCGGTCACTTGAAAAAGACCATCACTTTTAATAATACTCATCGGTGTATCACTGACAGTTGTACTTATGATGGGTTTAGCACTTTCCACGCCGATCATATACATCAAAAAGAAGGCAACCACAGCCAATAAAAAATTAGCCAAAGGTCCTGCGGCAACGATAGCTATACGTTGCCAAACTGTTTTCTTATCAAAAGCATAGGGCTCATCACTAGGAGATAAAGGCTCAACACGCCCATCCAACATTTTCACATATCCGCCCAATGGAATGGCTGCAATAGCAAATTCTGTGCCTTGCTTATCTGTATATTTAAAAAGAACTTTACCAAAACCAATGGAAAAACGGTGCACTTTTACACCACAACGTCTGGCTACCCAAAAATGTCCAAATTCATGAATCGCAACCAAAATGCTCAGTGCGACAATGAAGGCACCTAAATTCCATAATGTAGTTAACATAATAAATCTCGTTTAATGATTTGCCGTGCGAGTGCTTTAGACTCACTATCAATTTCTAATAAATGCTCAATCGAGTTAATTGGCTGAGTATCAGTGTTGGTCAATACACGCTCAACCAGCTGTGAAATTTGCGTAAATTTTATCTGCTGATTTAAAAAAGCATCAACGGCCACTTCATTTGCTGCATTCAAGCTGGTAGTTGCTTGCTGCCCTTGGTAGCACGCGTCGATCGCTAATTTCAAGCACGGATAACGGCCAAAATCAGGTTCAGAGAAGTTAAAGTTAACACCCGAAAAAAAGTCTAACGTTGCAGCGCCACTGTCGATCCGCTGGCCACCGCCCATCACATGTGCTATTGGAATGCGCATATCAGGATTACCCATTTGCGCAATCACACTACCGTCTTTATATTGCACCATAGAATGAATGACGGACTGCGGATGAATGACAACTTGCAGCTGCTCACGAGAGGCATTAAATAACCAACGCGCCTCAATATACTCCAGCCCTTTATTCATCATTGTGGCTGAATCAATAGATATTTTTTGGCCCATTGACCAATTGGGATGTTTCACAGCTTGAGCTGCTGTTATTGTTGCAAAATCGCTGAGTTTTTTTTCTAAAAAAGGACCACCGGATCCCGTCAGTAATATTTTTGCAACGCCTTGTCCGTGCAGATCACAAGCGCCAATATTGTTTTGCAGATTTGGCGACAAGGCTTGATAAATAGCATTATGCTCACTATCAACAGGCCATAACTTAGCCCCCGACTTTATCACCGCATCGATAAACAGTGCACCGGACATCACTAATGCCTCTTTGTTGGCAAGAAAAATCTCCTTGCCCGCATTAACGGCCGCTAATGTCGTTGTTAACCCAGCTCCCCCGACGATAGCTGCCATCACACTATCAACTTCATTACTACCCAGTAATTGTAATAACTCAGTTTGATCCTTAAGCAACTGACAAGGCAAAGCGGCCTGTTTTAGGCGTTCAGCTAAAAGTACGCGGCTATTTTTATCGCTCATGGAAACATATAACGGCGAAAACTCTTGGCACAGTAAAAACATTTTATCGACACTACTAGCCGCTGCTAATAAAGTGATTTGATATAAGTCGGGATTCGCACGGCAAACACTTAATGTGCTAGCACCGATTGATCCTGTTGCGCCTAAAATGGCTAATTTTTTCATTTTCTAATTGAGCCAGAAAAGATATAAAACAGCGAAAACAGGGACCGCAGCAGTTAAACTGTCAATCCTGTCTAAAATACCCCCATGGCCTGGTAATAAATTACCACTATCTTTAAGTCCGGCTTCACGCTTGAAAATACTTTCATTCAGATCGCCCAATGCAGACACGAGATTAGTGGCAAAAGCAGCAATAAAGAAGAAAACGATTTTATCTGCGGGAATGGCAAAAAAGAGACTGCCCACAAAAGCCACCAGCAGAGAACTCAACAATCCACCGAGGAAACCTTCAATGGTTTTACCGGGGCTAACATTGGCAGCTAGTTTATGCTTACCAAATTTTTTACCGCAAAAATAGGCGCCTGTATCTGCTGCCCACACCAATAAAAATACAAACATTAATAGTTGTGCACCATAATAAAAATCAAGCTGGATATTCACAGAGCGCAATAACACCATCCCCCAGAAGAAAGGGATCAACGTGAACAAACCACACAAACTCTTGAGTATTTTGCTATTTTGCCAGATAGACGCCGTTTTTGGATAAGTAATGACCATCAACAAGGATAAGCACCACCAACCAGTCGCCATCATCAAACCAGACTGAAGCAGAGGATTGACCTGCCCACTTAGCCAAATCTGCTGCGAGGGCATCAACAGCAGTGTCATGCCAAGTACTGCGGCAAACAGATAAAGCACTAAACTCGATGGTTTCTTAGCCACAAACCCACTCCACTCTTTACTTGCTAATAAAAATAGAGCGGCACAAAAAAGCATAAAAAATTTAAGCGGTAAGAAAAAAATAGCGGCAATTGCCAGTGGCGCTATAATCAAAGCGGTTATAATTCGTTGTTTCACAGAGATGTCCTGTTAAATTCAATGGTAGCTTTCAATTTGACTCAGTATTTTTCAAACTAACTTGCTCACTGGTTTGTCCAAAGCGACGTTCTTTACCCGAAAACAGATCCAGCGCATGCTGAAAAGAGAGGGCATCAAAATCGGGCCATAATACATCGGTAAAATAGAGTTCAGCATAAGCCAGTTGCCATAATAAAAAGTTACTTATTCGGTGATCACCACCAGTACGAATCATTAAATCTACGGCGGGAAGTTTATGCAATGTAATTGCTTTACTTACCAATTCTTCATCGATATCGTTGCAGTCTAACTCACCAGCCGCAACTAATTTTGCTATTTTTTTAGTCGCCTGAGTGATATCCCAACGCCCGCCATAATTAGCGGCAACATTAAGTACTAATCCAGTATTATCTTCGGTCATTTTCTCCGCCTCAAATACCTTTTTTTGTAAACGTGTGCTAAAGCCGGTTAATTCACCAATAATCTTTAATTTAATATTGTGTTTATGCAGTTTTTTGATTTCGCTGCCAAGCACAGTAAAAAACAGTTCCATCAGCATATTCACCTCTTGCGCAGGTCGCTGCCAATTTTCACTACTAAAAGCAAAGATGGTTAATGCTTGAATTCTTTTTTCGCTGGCAAACGCAATTGCTTTACGTAGAGACTTAACACCATGTTTATGTCCAAAAACACGATGCTTTCCTCTCGCTTGTGCCCAACGACCATTACCATCCATTATAATGGCAACATGCTGAGGTATTTTCGTTTGTTGGTTTAACGTTATCACATTCAGCCTTAATAAATAGCACTAATGGCAATACCATCCACCTAGGTGGTGACCATCCACCACCTTGATTTGAAGGGTATTAAACCTCTAACAGCTCTTTTTCTTTTACCGCTAAAAGGTCATCAATCTGCTTAACAAACTCATCAGTTGTTTTTTGAACACCATCTTCACCGACTCTTTGCTCATCTTCGCTGATATCTTTGTCTTTTTCTAATGTTTTCAGGTCATTATTGGCATCACGGCGGATATTACGAATCGCCATCCGGTTATTTTCAGCTTCACCACGTACCACTTTAATCAAATCTTTACGGCGCTCTTCCGTTAATGGTGGTAATGGAATGCGAATAACAGTTCCGGCTGACATCGGATTTAAACCTAGATTTGATCCCATGATCGCTTTTTCAACGGCTTTAATCAGACTCGCATCAAAGACAGTGACTGTTAATGTGCGCGCATCTTCAGTTGAAATATTACCCACTTGACGAAGCGGTGTATTGCTTCCGTAATATGGCACCATAATCCCGTCTAATAAACTAGGGTGTGCACGGCCAGTACGAATTTTTGCAAGTTGGTTTCTAAATGATTCAACAGTTTTGCCCATGCGAGTCTGTGCATCATTTTTTACTTCATTAATCATAACAACTTCCTTAATTTAAATTTTAATATTTTTTTAGTTTATTTCTCTACAGGAGCACAATGTGTGATGGTTGTGCCTTCAGGCTCGCCCGATACCACGCGACTTAATGCGCCCGGCTTATTCATATTAAAGACTCGGATAGGCAGACTGTGATCTCGAGCGAGTGTGAAGGCGGCTAAATCCATCACTTGTAGCTCTTTTTCCAAGACAACTTGGTAATCAATCTCTGCATATAATTTTGCATCCGGATTTTTAATCGGATCAGAATCATAAACCCCATCAACCTTAGTGCCTTTTAATACCGCGTCGGCTTCAATCTCGATACCACGCAGACAAGCAGCGGAATCCGTTGTGAAAAAAGGATTACCCGTACCCGCAGCAAAAATGACAACGGTGCCTAATTTAAGGTGTTTGATCGCCTCAGCCCAGTTATAATCATCGCAAACACCATTTAATGGAATTGCGGACATTAAACGCGAGCTGACATGTGCACGATGCAGTGCATCACGCATTGCCAGACCATTCATTACCGTTGCCAGCATTCCCATATGGTCGCCAACGACACGGTTCATACCTGCTTTAGCTAAACCTGCACCACGGAAAATATTACCACCACCGATAACGAGACCAACTTGCACCCCAGCTTCTATAAGAGACTTTATTTCAAGCGCCATTCGGTCAAGTACTTTAGGGTCAATACCAAAGCCTTCTTCACCGACTAAGGCTTCACCACTTAATTTTAGTAAAATGCGACGATATGCAGACTTAGGATTGGTACTCATAATATTAATTCCTCAATGTAGACGTAATAGTGATTGCATTAAGCAGCTGTTTTATTGTTAAACAATTTATTAAGGAAATCACTATATTCTTAATATAAAAGAACCGCAGTCATGGCCGCGGTTCTTTTTTTGTACAATATGCAAGACTCATTCTTTACTAAAACAATTATTTAGTAGAAGCAGCCATTGTCGCAGCAACTTCAGCAGCGAAATCTTCAACTTTCTTCTCGATGCCTTCACCCACTTCTAAACGGATGAATGACTCAACAGAAGCACTAGCATCTTTAAGAAGCTTAGCAACAGTCATTGAAGGGTCTTTAATAAACGCTTGACCAGTCAGGCTGACTTCGCCAGTGAATTTAGCCATACGACCGGAGACCATTTTTTCAGCGATAGCTTCCGGTTTGCCACTTTCAACAGCAATAGCAAGCTGGATCTCTTTCTCTTTAGCAACTACATCAGCAGGTACATCTGCAGGAGTAACAAACTGAGGAGCGGCAGCTGCAACGTGCATTGCAAGATCTTTAGCCAGTTCCGCATCACCACCTTTAAGTACAGTGATTACACCGATTTTACCACTGTGTACGTAAGCGCCAAGGTTTTCACCTTCAACGATTTGTAAACGACGTACAGAAATATTTTCACCAATTTTAGCAATCAATGTTGCACGTGCATCTTCAACAGTTGAGTTAGCATCGAATGCAAATTGACCTAATGCTTCAATAGATGTAATTTTGTTTGCCAACGCAATATCAGCGACCGCATTAGCGAATGCAAGGAAGCTTTTATCCATTGCCACAAAATCTGTTTCACAGTTAACTTCTGCAATAACAGCAACTGAACCCGTTGTTTTAGCTAGAATAACACCTTCAGCTGCAATACGGCCGGCTTTTTTAGCGGCTTTAACTGCACCTGATTTACGCATATTTTCAATTGCAAGCTCGATGTCACCTTCAGCTTCAACGAGCGCTTTCTTACAATCCATCATACCCGCAGCGGTGCGGTCACGAAGTTCTTTAACTTGCTTAGCTGTAATAGTAATAGCCATTGTCGAATTCCTATTTTTTTCAATTAAAAAGGGGGTCATTAAGACCCCCGATAATCAATCATAGACTGATTAATAAGAGATTTTTAGCTTAGAAGTAATTATTATTCAGTTACTTCTTCAACAAAACCGTCTTCTTCAACTTGTACGATAGCATCTTGCTCACGACCTTCTTTAATCGTTTGCGCAGCGGCTCCTAAGTACAATTTGATAGCACGGATAGCATCATCATTACCAGGAACAACGAAATCGATGTTGTCTGGGCATGAGTTAGTATCAACAATAGAAATAACTGGAATACCGAGGTTATTTGCTTCTTTAATAGCGATGTGCTCGTGATCTGCATCGATAACGAAGATTACATCAGGGATACCGCCCATGTTTTTGATACCACCAAGCGTTTTTTCAAGTTTCTCTAATTCACGAGTACGCATTAGCGCTTCTTTTTTAGTTAACTTGTCAAAAGTGCCGTCTTGGCTTTGAACTTCAAGGTCTTTCAGACGTTTGATCGATTGACGAACTGTTTTCCAGTTAGTCAACATACCACCTAACCAACGGTGATCAACATAAAACTGATCACAGCTAATTGCTGCTTCTTTAACCGCTTCTGAAGCTGCACGTTTAGTGCCAACAAATAGTACTTTACCTTTTTTAGACGCTTTTGCTTCTAAAAAGTTAAGTGCACTGTTGAACATCGGAACCGTTTTTTCAAGGTTAATGATATGAACTTTATTACGCGCACCAAAAATGAAAGGCTTCATTTTTGGATTCCAGTAACGAGTTTGGTGACCGAAGTGAACGCCAGCTTGTAGCATATCGCGCATTGATACATTTGCCATTTGAATTTCCTTAATAGGGGTTAGGCCTCCACACATCCCTAGACTCGACCAATATTCAAACAAATTGAATAACAGGCACCCCGAGCGTGGTGATGATGTGTGTGTGTTTTATATAATTTAAATTTTATAGCGCACTTTCAGAAGATAAAAGGGCTAACAATAAAACCAAATAAGTTAAATGAAATCTGTGACAAAAAATGAAGTCACATTCTCGCTGCGCTTTATACCATAAAACTATTTCTAACTCAACATGTGTACTGTAAAGTAATTATCAAACTGTCAAAAAATGACCTCGGTATTGCGCATTTTCCTCGAGTTTACACTCGCCGTGGTAATGCAAATACCACACAGGTTATTTGTAAGCTTTCGCTTCTGGCGTTTGCTTTAACTTTCTTTGCTGAAGTTTTTCCCTTGACGGCGACTTTACTTTTCTTCTATTTTTGTTCGCCATTCTAGAGATGTTTAGTCGAGAACCTCAATGAGTTTTTAACCTAACTGATTTGATTGGTTTGTAAGCTTTCACTTGGAGGCTAATGGTTAAACATTTGTTGTTGGTCTTCCGCCTTTGACGGTGTGTAGACGATGAGAAACTGAAACGCAGTTTCGCAGTTTGAGGGAGTCCTGCTTCTCAACAGCAAGAAAAAATAGGGTTAAGAGAGTTTTGTTCGTGACACTATGCTGGCGCATAACTCACAATGCCGTTCCGAGACGTTTTTTATTCTTGTACTGCCCAAGCAGTTTTAACATACCACCTCAGACATTACGCCCCTGTACTGGCTGAGGTTAGAGAAAACATCCATGTTTTCCCTTTGCTAAAGCGCTTGTTCAGCACCAGAAAAACGTACGGAAATTTCCGTAGCCGCACTGGTCTGGCACTCTAATATATTGAATTACTTGTACAATAAAAATAGTTTTTCTTTCTTTTTATTGTAAGACACTTTGTTTTACTTATTGAGCATCTAAGGCGCCACGCATTACATTGTAAATGGCCGTATTTTCTACTGTACGCCCGACAAAAGCATGCGAGTTAATACCCCACGAAGCAATTGGAACATCGACATTGGTATGGCTTCCCCATAACCAAGTCACTTCAGGTACCTTACCTACCCCGTTGGATTTTTGAAGCTCTAGCCCCCCGGTTTCATGATCAGCAGTAGCGATAACCATTGTCTCTCCGCTATTTTCAGCCCAAAGAGCAACTGCTTCAACCGTTTTATCAAAGGCAAGAGTTTCATGAATCATGCGTTCTTCATCATTATTATGCCCAGCGAAGTCGATTTGCGAACCTTCTACCATCAGAACAAAACCATTAGGATTTTTCGATAAAATCTCGATTGCAGCATCAGTCATTTCATTAAGCTGCGGGATATCTTGCATTTCATAACTTTTCTGCTCACCTAGCGGTAACACAAAAGGAATTTCGTCTTCACCAAAAATACCTGCAAAGTAGATACCAGTACCGTCATCACTCGCAGGTAAAGCGGCTACCGCAGAGATTAAATCCGTTTTGGTTTTAACCACAGTGTAACCCACTTTAGTTGCTTCAGCGCTAATCACATCCACTCCGTCCACTTGCTTGCTACCACATAGTGTTACGTTAGGTTTCACCACGCCATACATACTTTTAGATAGTGCAGCAAAATCATTTCTGGTTGGACCATGCGCCGCAAAGCTAGCTGGCGTTGCGTGCACACAATGTGACGTTGCGACAATACCTACCGATTTACCTAGGCTTTGTGCATATTCCAAAATAGTTTTCAAATCAGATGCATTACCTGGGTATGCCTGAGAAATAGTACCAGTAAGAACCTTACGTCCAGTCGCCATTGCCGTACCTGCAGAAGCTGAATCCGTGTAGTAGTTACCACCAACATTAGGTAGATCTTCGTAGCCTAATGTATCAGCATTCGCAGTTTTAATTTCACCACGATGTTTACCTGATTCAAGAAATAGCGCCTCTCCTTTATACGCCCTAGTGACTGCAATTTGCCCATACCCCATGCCGTCGCCAATCATCATTATAATGTTTTTTGCTTTTTCAATTTCAATGACATCCACATCATGGCTAGCGCTAGACTCGGAAGCAAGACCTTGGTTGGTAGTCAGGGTCACGGTATATCGACCTAAGCTCTCTGCACTGGCTAATTGCCGTTTAGTCACTGGCATTTGAGTATTATCATCACTCAAAATCACGTCCATCTCACCTGTAGTAGCCCAATCGAAAGAACTCGCAAAGCGACTCCCGTCAGCTGTCAAGTTAGTGGCTACATTTATAGCGGTAATCGTATCGTGACCTGCAACTGCTTTTACTTTGGCAATAGAGAGTGGGATCGCTAACTGCCCGTCACCGAGTGCCGATAAAGAAAATACATATGTGCCCGCTTCTATCTGAGCAGACATTTTACCACCAGGGTAAGTTGTCAGTGATGATACACCTTCAGTTAAAGTAATTGGTTTATTATCTAAAGAGCCATAAACAAGTGGATCAGTGATGCCTTGGTGTACGTTAAAGCTGACTGTCCCCGCTTTTTCAAAGGTCACTTGTACTTGATAATTACCAGCACCAGTATAAGAAAAAACGTCACTTTCCGAAGCAGTCCAATCATTAAACGTACCGACTAAATACATGGATTTAGTCAGATTATCAGCATCGGATGCTGTGATGTTTTGAATTTTTAAGGTTGGATTATTAATACCCTCTGAAGAATCTAAGGTAAAACGATACACTTGGTCTTCATCATTAGCGACTGTAATATTCATATTCTGGTTAGAAAAATCATCGTATTTACGTTGCAGCTCCATCGCTGCATCAAATACCACTTCAGCATTAGCATCTGGGCCAATTGCCAAATCGCGTTCAGCACTCCAATTTGGATCAGATATCTTAAATGAGTAATCACCTGGTTTCATACTAAACAAGGCAATGTATTCTCCATCACCTTGATAATGCAATTGCGCTTCAGGACGAGATGACCAACTATTCATTGAACCTTTAATGTACAAACGACAATCTTTAGCAGCATCTTCTGCTAATTCTGCATCTGTACATTTAAATGGACCTAAATCGATATGCTCCGCAATTGACGGAGTAATTGGTGTCGGTACATAAATAAGCTCACTGTCGTTATTGCAGCCACTCACTGCCGAAACAAGAAGTACGCTCGATAACACTTTAATAACATTCCTAATTTGCATTTTATTTCCTTATATATTGATTTACTGAATAAGTTTCATAATTTAAATAGGTAAAAAAGTTAGTTTAGTTAGTTTTTATTTCGGAGAATAAAGAGTAAAAACATAGTAAATAATCGCCCCATTAATGACATAAAAGATATTCCATCAGTAAATTTACGGACTGTAAAAAGTAAAGTTAATATCAATAAACAACTAATATATTGATTGTTAAACTCTACAATACAGACATGACAAAAATATGAAGATGCGATGACAAAGAAGTTAATAGCAAGAAGAGGAAATGAGCACCCAAACCTTTTAGAAAAAGCAGCCAGAACGTCGATATAAATCGGTAGAAGATCGAATTCGGGGGACATCCAAACCTATTCGGCTAGCGTCTTACCTTCCGTTTACGTTTTCTTGTCTGAGAAATTACTTTAGCAAAGGAAATCATGGATGATTTCATTAGGCTTGGCTCAGCACAGGGATGTGCTGTCCAAGCCGGTGCGTTAAAAAGGAATTGAGCAGTCAAGAATAAAAAAACGTTCGGAACGGCACTGAGAGTTATGCGCCAGCATAGTGTCACGAACAAAACTATCATTACCCTATTTTCTTGCTGTTGAGAAAAAGTAACACGCCGTCAAGGGCGGAATAGCAACAATGAAAGTTACAGCACGCGCTCACAAGCGAAAGCTGACGAGAACTCAAAACGGCATCAACATTACCACGCAGAGCGTGGGAACGAAAAAAACGCATCAGGGCGGAATAGCAACAATGAAAGTTACAGCAAGCGCTCACAAGCAAAAGCTGACGAGAACTCAAAGCGGCATCAACATTACCTCGCAGAACGTGGGAACGAGAAATACCAACAATGAAAGTTACAGCAAGCACTCACAAGCGAAAGCTGACGAGAACTCAAAGCGGCATCAACATTACCTCGCAGAGCGTAGAAACGAAAAATTCACCCCGTGCCCTTTTAATGGGTGGATAATAAAAGACTTTAAGCTTCCAATATACGAATTGAGATAGCAGCTGCTGAGGTGCGGTTATCAACCCCCAATTTCCTATAAATTTGCTCTAGATGTTTATTCACCGTTCGTGGACTCATCGCTAGAATGAGTGAAATTTCCCAACTTGTTTTACCGTAAGAGACCCAATATAAAACTTCTGATTCGCGTTTTGTTATGGGCAGATTATCCTTCAGATCTTGCGGATTTTTTTGCTGCACTTTCTGCACAATACGCAGCAAATGCATATTTTCTTGCTTGTCTTCGTAAAACACCTCTATCGACTCTGAAAAACAATCTATTTTTAAATTCTCAGTAGTATCTGTTTTTAGCCAGATGGCGATTAATCCAGCCATGCTTGCCCAAGGACTTGCATCCCCTTTTGAGCATTGATCAATTAAGGCATGTACATAGGGCGTAGCCCAAGACAAACGGCCCAAGTCACTCACACAAAACATATTTTTGCCTGCATGATCAAGCGCATCTTGCGCACTTAGCGCTAATTTAGCCGTTTCAATATGCCGTTTAATACGCACAATCACTTCATCGGGTGAAATAGGCTTAGTCACATAATCGACACCCCCTGCATCGAAGCCTTTAACAATATCTTCAACATCAGTTAATCCCGTCATAAAAATAATGGGTGTATTAGGGAGTATCAGCTTCAACTTTCGACAGGTTTCAAAACCATCCATTTCCGGCATCATCGCATCCAATAACACAACATCCGGAGGGACTTTTTCAGCAATGGCTAACGCTTGCATACCACTGAGCGCAACTAACGCAGTATATCCCTGACTATTTAGCGCAACATTAAGCATACCCAATGATTCTGGTGAATCATCAACTACTAACACTACATCACGATTTTCATGCGTCATGATTTAACTCACTTAAATATTCAATAATTTTCGGGAAATTACACACTTCAACATAGTTTTTGATTTGCGCTTCAACCTCTTCTGGATAACGGTATTGTGTTTCTATTTCGGCAAATTTATCTTTAAAACCAGAAAGATAACCAATTTCAGCTAAAGCGATTAGCGCTTGATATTGCACCATTGTTGCCAAAGGTCTAGCTTGCTCCTGACGAGTTGGTGCAACTACTTTTACGGTGTTTTTATAATGCCACTGCAGATCCAATAACTGCGCAATTTTCCCCAACAAAGCATCTAAATTAACGGGTTTTGCAATATAACCGTTATGGTAGCCTTCTGCTTGCAAATTATATTCTGCATCACGGGCATTGGCCGACACCATCAGTACTGGCATACCATAATGTGCTTCCCGCAACAGTTTAACCATTGTCCAACCATCCATTTCTGGCATACGCACATCTAATAAAATAAGATCAATATCACGTGTATCCAAAAGCGTGAAACCTGTCTTCGCGCTTTCGGCCTGTAATACTTCAAAGCCAATAGGCGTTAACAACTCATCGATAAGATCGCGTTGATTGCTATCATCATCAACGACTAATACGGTTTGTTTTTTCCCGCTATAGCCAATAGCATGTAATTGAGTAAATTCTGGCTCTTTAGGGTCTTTATGCAATTTAAATAACATAAGCCGAAAATTAAAAGTTGAACCTTGCCCTAATGTGCTAGTTACACTTATTTCGCCTCCCATTAATTCAGCCAACGAACGCGAAATAGTTAATCCCAATCCGGTCCCTGAAATAGCTTGGCTATGTGTCGAGCGGATCTGTTCAAAAGGTTTGAAAATAAGTTCTTGGTCGCTTTTGGAAATACCAACACCGCTATCAATAATACTAAAATGAGCCACTTCACTGCGATATGCAACTTTAAACGTGATCTCTCCCTGCTGCGTATATTTAATCGCATTAGAAATTAAATTAATTAAAATTTGGCGAAAGCGTTGCTTATCTGTAGCTACATAATCGGGAAGATTAGGGCTGGTAATATAATGAAACTTCAACCCTTTTTTGCTGGCCTGCATCTGAAACATATCCACCAGTTGCTGCAAAATCGCTTTTAAATTAAATTCATCTCGCTGCAGATTAACTCGGCCAGCCTCAATTTTTGAAATTTCTAATAGGCCCTCAATCAGATCCGCTAAATGTTCGCCATTACGTTTAACAATCGCTATCGTTTCACGCTGCTTTATGGGTAACGCCTGATCTCGACTGAGCAACTGTGCATAACCGAGTAGTACATTGAGCGGTGTGCGCAATTCATGACTTAACCCTGCCAAGTAACGGCTTTTAGCTTCATTGGCGGCTTCTGCAACCTCTTTTGCGGTTTGCAACGCATCGGCGGTTTTCTCATGAGCCGATATCTCTTTAGCCAGTGCGTTCGTTTGTGATCTTAACTCTTTTAACGCCCGTTGATTACCGCTTCGCGCTAAAATAAAGAGCCAGCTCACCACCCCTATCGTAATCAGTAAAAGAAAGAATATTTTCACGAGAGTACTCGCAAACAGCTGTTTAACAACAGGATCATTAAGCGGAACTTGCAGATGGATTAAATACAAAATGGACGCGCCAATAAAACTCAATGCACAGGTCAGAGCAATAAACTGGCTTAGAGGATTCGTCATTTTACGCAGCAGCTTGGTACTTAAAAAACGAGAGAAAAAGTCATGTGATTGCTGCGAAAGCGTTGCATGAGGACGGCATTGATCTCCGCAGCGCACATCCAAACTACAACATAATGAGCAGATCGCTTTTCCGTAGGCTGGACAAAAAGTCATGTCTTCAGGATCAAAGTCATTTTCACAAATGTGACAGCGCGTTATTACGTTAATCTCACTTTTATCAGCCTCTACTAAATAGAACTTTCCTTTAGTTAACCAAGCGATTAATGGCGCGGTTATAAAAGGCAAAAAACAGGCAACAAATGAAGCCAGCGCTCTTGCTGTTTCGCCATAGAACCCCAGATGCGCAGTCAACCCAGCAAAAGAAGCGATCAACATTGAACCAACACCGACCGGGTTAATATCATATAAGTGTGAGCGTTTAAATTCGATATGCTTAGGACTGAAACCAAGCGGTTTATTAATAATAAGATCAGCAACAACAGAACTTAACCAAGCCAGTACCAGCACCGAATAAACCGATAACATACTGGCAATCGTTTGATAAATACCTAATTCCATTAGCAATAAAGCAATGGCAACATTAAATAGCATCCACACAACTCGCCCAGGATGATTTTGGGTTACGCGAGAAAAAAAGTTTGACCAAGCCAAGGAACCTGCATAAGCATTCGCTACATTAATTTTCAGTTGTGAGATAACCACAAATACGCAAGCAACGGTAAGTGCAATTTGTTTATTTTCAAATACATAGCCATAAGCAAGCTGATACATATGTGCTGGATCACCCGCAAAATCACTGCTAATCCCTTGCTGCAATGCAAAATAGGCTAAAAAAGAGCCTAAAAAAAGTTTTAGTGCACCAAAAATAATCCAACCCGGGCCGCCCGCGATTAATGCAATCCACCAACGCAACGCCCCCTGCTGAGGTTTTTCAGGTAAAAAACGTAAAAAATCAACTTGCTCACCAATTTGCGCCACTAAAGAAAGCAATACAGCGGAGGCCGCACCAAATAGCAATAGGTTAAATGAAGCCCCCTCCTCTGCCGCGGCGCCAGTAAAGCTTAGCCAGCCACTTAATTGGCTATCTGCGTGACTAAAAACAAAAAATAGCGGCAGTAATTGTAGTGCAATCCACAAAGGTTGGCTCCAGACCTGAAACCGACTTATATAGGTAATGCCGTGCGTTACTAATGGCACCACCAGTAAAGCACTTATGATATAGCCGAGCGAAAGAGGTAAATCAAACAGGATCTGTAGCGCCATCGACATGATAGAGGCTTCAAGAGCAAAAAAGATAAAGGTAAAAGAAGCATAGATAAGCGAAGCGATGGTCGAACCAATATAACCAAATCCTGCACCACGGCTAAGTAAGTCTATATCCACGCCATATTTTGCAGCGTAATAACTGATCGGTAAACCCGTGAAAAAAATAATAAAAGTAACCGCTAAAATGGCCCATGCCGAATTTTCAAAGCCATAATTAAGGGTGATAGCCCCACCAATCGCTTCTAATACTAAAAAGGAAATAGTCCCTAATGCGGTTACCGAAATACGGTTTAAGGACCACTTTCTCGCCCGTTTTGCGGTAAAACGCAGAGCGAAATCTTCCATCATCTCGTTAGCCACAAGCTTATTATAGGTTCTACGTGCTTTAATTATTTTCTGATTAGAGATCATAAGATGCGACTTGTTTAATGGAGTTATTAGTGAAATTTCATTCAATTACGGGCAAATATTTATTTATTTTACACTGATAAAGCACGTAATTATATGCGCATATTTGCGTACTTGATTGCGCGCTTTTACGCATTTAATGCTTGCATTGATTAAGAGATACTAGCTTCACTTGAAATAAGGTTAGATTAAGCTTTACCCCGCAGAGCAAGGCTCGAGAACCATTAATAGAGAAAAGGAAACTCATAATGAAATTTAAAAAACTGATAGTTGCAAGTTCGATTGTTGCAAGCACGATGATATCCAATTTTGCTTTTGCCGCAGAAAACATCAAAGTAGGTGTTTTACATTCACTCTCAGGCACCATGGCAATCAGTGAAACGACGCTAAAAGACACCGTACTAATGATGATAGCGGATCAAAACGCCAAAGGTGGCTTATTAGGTAAAAAAATCGAAGCGGTGGTTGTTGATCCTGCATCAAACTGGCCACTTTTTGCTGAAAAAGGACGTGAATTACTAGCCAAAGATAAAGTTGATGTTATTTTCGGAAGCTGGACTTCAGTTTCACGTAAATCAGTTTTACCCGTGCTTGAAGAATTGGACGGCTTAATGTTTTACCCTGTTCAATATGAAGGTGAAGAATCATCGCGCAATATATTTTACACTGGTGCCGCGCCAAATCAGCAAGCTATCCCCGCGGTTGATTACCTAATGAATGATATCGGTGCGAAACGTTGGGTATTATTAGGTACAGATTATGTCTATCCACGTACAACCAATAAAATTCTAGAAGCTTATCTATTATCTAAAGGCGTGAAACCTGAAGATATTATGGTGAACTACACTCCATTTGGCCATTCTGATTGGCAAAACATTGTTGCTGATGTGAAGAAATTTGGTTCTACAGGCAAAAAAACAGCGGTCGTTTCAACCATTAATGGTGATGCAAATATTCCTTTCTACAAAGAGCTCGGCAATCAAGGGGTTTCTGCTGAAGATATCCCAGTTATCGCGTTTTCTGTAGGTGAAGAAGAACTATCTGGTTTTGATACAACACCATTAGTCGGACATATGGCTGCTTGGAACTACTTTCAAAGCATTGATACAGAAGAAAATGAAGAATTTATCGCGAACTGGAAAAAATATATTGGTGATGACAAACGTGTCACAAATGATCCTATGGAAGCGACCTACATTGGTTTCAAAATGTGGGTAAAAGCAGTTGAGAAAGCGGGTACTACAGATGTTGATGCAGTAGAACAAGCGATGATTGGCATAGCAATACCTAACTTAACAGGTGGAATTGCCGTTATGAACAGCAACCATCATTTATCTAAACCTGTCTTTATCGGTGAAATTCAAGCGGACGGTCAGTTTGAAGTAGTTTGGTCGACACCCGACACGGTGATTGGTGATGCTTGGTCTAACTATCTACCAAGCTCGAAAGACCTTATCTCAGATTGGACGGCTCCGGTTAGCTGTGGCAACTTTAATATCAAAACAGCTAAATGTTCAGGTAAATAATAACAAATAGCTAATTGATTCAGTGGGCTTAGGCCCACTTTTTCATAACAGGAGAAAGGTTGATGAGTAAAAAAATATATTTAAAGACAGCTGCATTATTGCTGCTACTCCCAACAGCCGCAATGGCACATACCGGTGTTGCTGAACCAACCAGCTTTATGCATGGACTAAACCATCCCATAAGTGGCATGGATCACCTACTCGCCATGCTAGCTGTTGGACTTTGGGCCGTGCAACTCGGTGGAAAAGCGTTATGGGCAGTGCCTAGCAGCTTTGTTATTTTGATGGTAATCGGCGGTCTAATCGGTTTTTCAGGGGTGCAGATTCCTTTTATCGAGGTCGGTATATTAGCTTCTGTCTTGGTGCTCGGTGCTTTAATCGCAAGCGCATACAAATTACCCGTTACCTATAGTGCGTTGCTGGTCGGTATTTTTGCAATTTTCCACGGTGCAGCACACGGCGCTGAAATGCCAATTGAGGCTGCCGCGATGACTTATACGATTGGATTTGTACTTGCCACAGTATTACTCCACAGCACAGGTATCGCCTTTGGACAATTCTTTCAAAAAATAGCATTACACAAATTCAGCCGTTTTGCAGGCGGAGCCATTGCACTTGGCGGTCTTTACCTTGCCGTTTAAGACGACCAATAAAGTGCTCAATCAATAACTGGGAGATAAATATTCGCAGTTATTATGAATAATAAACACCTATTAAGGAAACTCCCATGTTGCGACTTTTTTCTCTATTGGTTTTCTGCTTAATGTCGTGGCATGTTGCAGCTGATGACCATCTTGCAACGGCAGGTAATGAGCAACAAGCTGAAACCACGCTAGCCAGCCTACTCAAACAATTACCAAACACAAAATTAAATAAGATGGCGCCTTTAATTAAAAAAATAGCAGCCACCTCAGCACCACAAGTACCGGCCATTTTAGAAACGTTACAAGCCGGCGAACTGTACTACTTAAAAGCTAATAAACAACTGGTACATGCACAACGAACCCAACACAAAAAATATGACTTAACCGATTTACTAAGTAATGCGCCACTGCCATCAGTAACGAGTTCAGCCATTAAAAAAGTTAGAACTAATAACAGAATTCGTAGACAAATAGGCGATCTGTTGTCCAATATGGAATTGAATGCAAAAGATCCCGCTATACGCTTAGAGGCGGTCAAACAACTATTAGACAGTCCCAACAAAGTCGGCATTAAAAGCGTTACCCTATTACACGATAACGAACCACAAAGTAAAATACGTGAACTAATGTCTGTCGTGTTAGCTGTTGAGCAGTTAAAAGCCGGCACCGAAGCTGAAAAACTAGCGGCAGTGAGCATATTAACAGGGCGTTTGGAGCCTGCAGTTAAAAACGCACTAGTGAAAGCGTTAGACAACTCAACCGCCTTATCAGATAAGAGCGAACTAACACGAGCATTAAGCCATGCTATCGATAAAATTGAACAGCAAGGCGATCTCTATCAAATAGCTGATCACCTCTTTTTTGGTTTAAGTTTAGGTTCGGTATTACTATTATCAGCCATTGGACTTGCAATTACTTTCGGCGTAATGGGTGTTATCAATATGGCACACGGCGAAATGATGATGCTCGGAGCCTATACGACTTATGTCATTCAGCAAACCTTCCCGACCCTAATTGAATATTCATTATTAATGGCTATTCCAGCAGCTTTTGTTGTCTCTGGCTTAGTCGGAATAATAATTGAACGTGGCGTGATACGGTTTCTAAAAGGTCGTCCTTTAGAAACACTATTAGCTACTTTTGGTATTAGTCTTATTTTGCAACAACTCGTTCGTACCATATTTTCTCCCTTAAATCGTCAAGTTGAGGCGCCTCAGTGGATGAGTGGATCACTGGACATAAACCCGATTTTTTCATTAACCTATAACCGTTTATATATTATTTTATTTGCCCTGATGGTGTTTTTCTCACTATTAATGATTTTAAAAAAATCCTCACTGGGCCTACACGTTCGCGCCGTTTCACAAAACCGCGATATGGCCCGCGCCTTAAGCATCAAAAGCTCATGGGTCGATGCGATAACCTTCGGTTTAGGCTCCGGTATTGCAGGTATTGCTGGTGTAGCCTTAAGTCAATTAACCAATGTTGGCCCTAACTTAGGACAGGCTTATATTATCGACTCCTTCCTGGTAGTGGTATTTGGTGGCGTAGGCAACTTATGGGGCACGTTGGTCGCGGCAATGACACTCGGTACCTTTAATAAATTCTTAGAACCCTCAATGGGCCCCGTTCTAGCCAATATTATTGTTCTAGTCGGCTTGATCCTGTTTATTCAAAAACGACCTAAGGGATTATTTCCGCAAAAAGGGAGAGCAGCAGAATAATGAATACTTTACTTAACTACCCGGTTTTAAAAAAACTCAGCAGCCTGCATTGGGTGATCGCAATTTTATTTGCCTCAACCCTTTATGTCACTGTCTGTAACCTGTTTTTTGCTGAAGGCACCCTGCTCCATGTCAGCGATTACACAGTCAGCCTATTAGGTAAATATCTCTGTTATGCCTTGCTCGCATTAGCTGTTGACTTAGTGTGGGGCTATTGCGGCATTCTTAGCCTTGGCCATGGTGCGTTTTTTGCACTCGGCGGTTATGCGATGGGTATGTATCTAATGCGTCAAATCGGTGATCGTGGGGTCTACGGAAACCCTGAATTGCCTGATTTTATGGTCTTTCTTAACTGGACGGAACTGCCATGGTACTGGGCAGGCTCAAATAACGTGCTATTTATGATAGTAATGGTATTTGTTGGCCCAGGATTGCTCGCCTATCTATTCGGTAGTTTAGCTTTCCGCTCACGGGTCAGCGGTGTCTATTTATCGATAATGACACAAGCGATGACCTATGCGCTGCTTCTCTCCTTCTTCCGAAATGAGATGGGCTTTGGCGGCAATAATGGCCTAACCGATTTTAAAGAAATATTTGCTTACTCCTTACAATCACCCGATACCAAATTAGCACTGTTTGTTGCCACCGCCATAGCACTGGCGGCGGGCTATGCAGTCAGTCACTTTATTATGAACTCCAAAATGGGCCGCGTGATCACCGCCATCCGCGACGCTGAAGACCGCGTTCGCTTTGTCGGTTACCAGCCAGCCCATTTTAAAGTATGGATTTTTGTTGTGTCGGCAATGCTTGCCGGTCTTGCTGGTGCACTCTATGTACCCCAAGTAGGCATTATTAATCCCGGTGAATTCTCCCCTCTTAACTCCATTGAAATTGTCATTTGGGTCGCAGTAGGTGGGCGTGGCACTCTTTATGGCGCACTTATTGGTGCAGTCGTCGTGAGCTATGCAAAAACGCGTTTTACCGCCATTATGCCCGAAGCTTGGTTATTTGCGTTGGGCGGATTATTTGTCTTATCCACACTATTGCTGCCTAAAGGTTTGGCTGGCCTGCTCGATAAATTACTTAATCAAATATCACCTAGGCAAACAGAGACAACTGCAAATGCAGAGAAGCCTGCCGCTGTGGAGGTTAAATAATGATAGTAGATAGCAAAGGCGCGCTACTAAGCTCTCAAGACTTAAATACTAAACATGGCATGATCTTATATGTTGAAGGTGTGAGCGTCAGCTTTGACGGTTTTAAAGCATTAAACGATCTCAATCTCTATATTAAAGATGGCGAATTACGTTGCCTGATTGGCGCTAATGGCGCAGGTAAAACCACCCTAATGGATGTGATCACAGGTAAAACACGGCCCGATAAGGGCAAAGTGAATTTTGGACAACAGATTGATCTTTTAACACTTAACGAATCCGAAATAGCCCGTGCCGGAATTGGCCGTAAATTTCAAAAACCCACGGTGTTTGAAGCGCTTAGCGTCTTCGAGAATATTGAACTTAGCCTATCAGGTGATAAAGGAATTTATAGCACGCTGTTTCATAAATTAAGCGGGGCACAAAAAGATAAAATAGAAGAGGTACTTTATACTATCGGGTTAATTGCAGAACGAAACTATCCGGCTGGGCGTCTTTCTCATGGACAAAAACAATGGTTAGAAATAGGTATGCTACTGGCTGCGGAACCACGCTTACTGTTGGTTGATGAACCCGTTGCCGGTATGACAGCACAAGAGACGGAACGTACCGCTGAACTATTAACATCATTAGCAGGCAAACACTCCGTGGTGGTCGTTGAACATGATATGGCTTTTGTGCGTTCAATTGCGCGCAAGGTCACTGTATTGCATGAGGGATCGGTTTTAGCAGAAGGCAGCATGGATGAAATCCAAGAAAATAGAGCTGTCCGAGAAGTTTATTTGGGTGAGGAGCAAGCTGAATTATGATTGAATTGAAATCAGTTGATCAAAAATATGGTGGCACACAGATCTTATGGGATCTTTCACTTAATATAAAAAAGGGATCGCGAACTTGTATTATGGGCCGTAACGGCGTTG
Organism: Psychromonas antarctica; assembly: GCF_022267535.1. Taxonomy (GTDB): domain Bacteria; phylum Pseudomonadota; class Gammaproteobacteria; order Enterobacterales; family Psychromonadaceae; genus Psychromonas; species Psychromonas antarctica. The sequence goes on along the minus strand of NZ_JAHNZV010000001.1, from coordinate 16,009 downwards.
GTAAAACAACGCTGCTAAAAACCATTATGGGATTGTTACCCATCAGTTCAGGCAGCTTAGTCATTAACGATCAAGATATGAGCAAAAGTCCGGTCGAAAAACGCCCTGAAATTGGTGTTGGGTATGTACCACAGGGTCGTCACATTTTCCCGCAACTGACCGTTGAGGAAAATTTAAAAATCAGTTTAAACTGCTTACGACAAAGCAGTAAAACAATTCCAGAGCATATTTATGATCTTTTCCCTGTATTAAAGGAGATGCTACATCGGCTTGGCGGTGATCTTTCTGGCGGACAACAACAACAACTTGCTATCGCTCGCGCCTTAGTGCTTAACCCTGATATCCTTATTTTAGATGAGCCCAATGAAGGGATCCAACCCAATATTGTGCAGTTGATACGTGATGTGTTACTCAAATTAAATAAAGAACAGGGCATGACCATTGTACTCGTTGAGCAAAAACTCCCCTTTGCCCGCGCGGTTGGCGAACAGTTCCATCTAATGCAAAAAGGGCAAGTAATCGCATCGGGTGAGATGCACGAATTAAGCGATCAACTTATTAGCCAATATCTCGCGGTCTAAGCAAATGACAAATACAATATTAACGACAAAGATAAACCCAGAAACGCGAATAAAACCACTGAAAAATCATTGGTTGGCTAATTTATCCTTAGAGTTTAGTGATACTCCTGTCGGTACACAACTTACCCGCACTCAACGTAAAGGGCCGTTATCAGTTCAGAAAGCCTTTTATCCAGAAGGCAAGGATTGCGCCCATATATACCTGCTGCATCCCCCCGCGGGGATTGTCTCTGGAGATGAACTACGCATTAGCGTCATGGTTAAAAAAAATGCCCATCTTTTATTTACAACCCCAGGTGCAGGCCGTTTTTATCGAGCCCGTCAGGATTTAAGCATTGGCGATTCTAAACAGACTCAAATTACCCAATTTGATCTTGCCGCGCAGGCTACATGTGAAAATTTCCCACAAGAAACCATCGTTTACGAAGGTGCCGATGGCTTTAATAGTGTCGATATCCACTTAACCAGTAGCACGGTTTATCTCGGCTGGGATATTACCTGCCTTGGGTTACCCGATTCGGCACAACCCTTTAGTCAGGGTAAATACAGCCAATTAAACCGCCTATTTTGTGACAACAAACTTATTTACCATGATCGCATCGCGCTCTCTCCAGAAAATCAGCTATTAAACAGTCCCGCCGGATTGGCTGGCAACACTGTTTTTGCAACATTTTTAGCCTATGCTCCCGCTCAGTTAACCGACATTGCGATGCGCAAAAAATTAGTTGAACAGCTTCGCGAGCAGATAAGCCAAGCTGAAGCGAGTGATAAAATCAGTATTACAGAGATCAACGGTTTATTGGTTATCCGTTATTTAGGGCAACATGCACAGCAATGCAAACGGCTATTTATCAGATTATGGCAATTATTGCGGCCGCAACTGATTAACAAAACGGCTATTCAACCCAGAATTTGGCACACCTAAAAAGGGAATATTATGGATCTGTTACCTAGAGAAAAAGACAAACTACTTATTTTTACAGCTGCATTATTAGCTGAACGGCGACTAAAGCGCGGCGTAAAACTTAATTATCCCGAAGCGATGGCTTATATTTCCATGGAAATTATGGAGGGGGCACGTGACGGTAAAAGTGTTGCCGAGATGATGGATTATGGGCGCACGCTGCTAACACGCGATCAAGTGATGGACGGCATCGCTGAACTGATTCCAGAAGTACAAGTAGAAGCGACCTTTGTTGATGGCACAAAACTAGTTACTGTCCATAACCCTATAATTTAATGGAGCAAGTTATGATCCCTGGGGAAATAAAAACAGATTCAGGTCTGCGCGAATTAAATGTTGGCTGCGCGCAATTTACTATCACCGTGGCCAATTCCGGTGATCGCCCTATTCAAGTTGGATCTCATTACCATTTTTATGAGGTCAACCCCGCCTTAAAATTTGATCGCGCTGCCTGTAAAGGCTATCGCCTAGATATCACATCAGGTACTGCGGTGCGATTTGAACCGGGACAACAAAGAGAAGTAACTTTAATCGCTTACCGAGGTAAGCGCCGCGTATTTGGCTTTCGCGCAGAAATTCAAGGGGATTTATAATTATGGCAACTATCGATAAACATGCTTATGCACATATGTTTGGTCCTACCGTTGGCGATCGGGTTCGTTTAGGTGACACTGATTTATGGCTAGAAGTTGAAAAAGATCACACTCAATATGGGGAAGAAGTTAAATTTGGCGGTGGGAAAGTGATCCGTGATGGCATGGGACAGAGCCAAGGCTCTTGCTATACAACGGTTGATACGGTGATCACCAATGCCCTTATTTTAGATCACTGGGGCATCGTTAAAGCCGATTTGGGGATTAAAGATGGCCGAATAGCGGTGATTGGTAAAGCGGGCAATCCCGATATTCAGGATAATATCGATATCGAAATTGGCCCCGGCACAGAAATAATCGCTGGTGAAGGACAAATTTTAACCGCTGGCGGCATTGATGCGCATATCCATTTTATCTGTCCTCAGCAAATCGAAGAAGCACTAATGTCCGGCGTTACCACCATGATAGGCGGCGGCACAGGACCGGCAACAGGTACTAAAGCGACCACTTGTACTCCCGGGCCTTGGCATATTCATAAGATGATTCAGGCGACCAACGATTTTGCCATGAACTTTGGCTTTTTAGGTAAAGGTAACACCAGTTTACCGTTAGCTTTAGAAGAACAAATTGAAGCCGGTGTTTGTGGCTTAAAACTGCATGAAGATTGGGGCACAACACCCGCGGCGATAGATAACTGTTTATCAGTTGCCGAGCGTTACGATGTACAAGTAGCAATTCATACGGACACCTTGAATGAATCGGGTTTTGTGGAAGATACCATGGGCGCATTTAAAGGACGTACGATTCATACCTACCACACTGAAGGTGCTGGCGGCGGTCATTCACCCGATATTATCCGCGCTTGTGGGGAGCCTAATGTACTACCCTCTTCAACTAATCCAACCCGCCCCTATACGGTTAATACCATCGATGAGCATCTAGATATGCTGATGGTCTGTCACCATTTGGATCCCTCAATTCCGGAAGATGTTGCCTTTGCCGATTCGCGTATTCGTAAAGAAAGTATTGCCGCTGAAGATATTCTCCATGACCTAGGAGCAATCAGCATGATCGCATCAGACTCACAGGCAATGGGCCGCGTTGGAGAGATGATCACCCGCACTTGGCAAACGGCTCATAAAATGAAACAGCAGCGAGGTCCATTAGCCCCCGATACCGAGCGCAATGATAACTTCAGATTAAAACGTTATATTGCCAAATACACCATCAATCCGGCTATCAGCCATGGTATCAGTCATGAAGTCGGATCCATTGAAGTGGGCAAACTTGCTGATCTAGTCTTATGGAAACCTGCTTTTTTTGGCATTAAACCTGCGATGATCATAAAATCAGGTTTTATCGCTGCCGCCCCCATGGGGGATGCAAATGCATCGATTCCAACACCGCAGCCGGTTTATTATCGTCCGATGTTTGGCTCCTTTGGTTTAGCAGCAGCAAAAACATCCATGACCTTTTTACCGCAAGTTGCCATTGATAAAAAAGTACCTGAACAAATCGGCATGACGCGTATGATCGGCGTTTGTAAAAATACCCGTGATATTGGTAAAAAAGATATGATCCACAATAACTGGCAACCCAAAATTGAAGTGGATGCTCAGACTTATGAAGTACGCGCCAATGGCGAACTATTAACCTGTGAACCAGCGGCTGAACTACCGTTAGCACAACGTTATTGCTTATTTTAGAAAACAGAGGTAGAAGATATGTTGCAGGTTTTTGAAAGACTTTCTCATACACACGACACAATCAATGATTCCATCACCTTAGATCACGATACGCGTAAAAAGTCGCGTATTAAAGGATGTACCGATCAAGGGGCTGATATCGCTATTTTTGTTGAACGTGGTCACCCACTACTGGTGGGTGAAATATTAAAAACAGAATGTGGCTTACTGATCGCAGTAAAAGGGGCAAAAGAAGCGGTTTCAACCGCGGTGGCGAACGATTGGCTAGCTTTTAGTAAAATTTGTTATCACTTGGGTAACCGCCATACAGCATTGCAAATCGGTGAACTATGGGTGCGTTTTAAGCCCGATCATGTTTTAGAAGCACTCGCTGAAAAATATGGATTGTCGATCAATCAAACGCCGGCTGTATTTGAACCTGAAAATGGCGCCTATGGGACATCAAAATCAGGCCATAGCCATGCCCATTAGTCACAGTGATCCGGTTAAACTTAATCGTTTATTACAGCTCTGCAGTGCTAACTTACCGGTTGGTGGCTTTTCATTTTCCCAAGGGCTGGAATATGCCGTTGAAATGGGCTGGATCAACGATCCAATAAGTTGCTTTAATTGGACATCACTCAATTTAAGCGAGTCGCTTGCCCGTACTGATATTGCCATTTTAAAACGTCTTTATAGTGCGCTGCAGCAAAATGAATTAGAAGAGTTTGCCTACTGGAACCAGCATCTGATCGCCTGTCGCGAAAGCAGCGAACTGCGCCTTGCGGATTTAGCCATGGGTAAAGCGATGGTTAGGCTATTAAGACAGTTAAACAATGTCGATAGCACAGCGTACAGTGAACTGTTTGCGCTAACTGAAATCAGTTTTGTCAGCGTTTTCGCAATCAGTGCTTATCTTTGTAAGCTTGATTTAAAGAGTGCTCAAAGTGGCTTCTGTTGGACCTATATAGATAATCAGGTCGCGGCTGCAACAAAACTTGTGCCCTTAGGGCAAACGCAAGCACAAAACCTATTATTTGATTTAAGCGAAAAAGTGGGTGAACTGATTGAGTTTGCCAATCAACTCGATAATAGTGAATTAGGCGGTAGTTTACCACGTCTTGCAATGGCGAGCGCTTGGCATGAAACTCAATACACGCGCTTATTTCGCTCTTAAAAGATGATTGATGTTCACTATTTATAATTTAGAAAATCTAACAAAAAGAGATCTATCATGAGAAAAAAACAACTGTTAAGAATTGGCGTCGGCGGCCCAGTCGGTTCAGGTAAAACCGCCCTACTCAGCGAATTATGCTTAGCGCTACGCAATAAATACGATATGGCGGTGGTCACTAATGATATTTATACTTATGAAGATGCTCAGTTTTTAACTCGCAACGGAGCACTCAGTGAAGATCGCATTATAGGCGTGGAAACAGGCGGTTGCCCACATACCGCTATTCGTGAAGATGCGTCAATGAATCTCGCTGCCATTGATGAGCTGCATGCGCGTCATCCTGGCCTAGACTTTGTTTTAGTTGAAAGCGGTGGTGATAACCTTAGCGCCACGTTTAGTCCGGAACTCTCCGACTTAACGTTATATGTGATTGATGTGTCTGCTGGCGATAAAATTCCACGTAAAGGCGGTCCCGGTATTACCAAATCAGATCTATTGATTATCAACAAGATTGATGTTGCAGATCTGGTCGGTGCATCACTAGACGTGATGGACAGAGATGCAAAAAAAATGCGTGGCGACAAGCCTTTTGTCTTTAGTAATATGAAAAGCAAACAGGGACTCGCTGATATTATTGCCTTTATTGAAAGCGAAGGGATGTTAACGATTGAGGGGTAATCACAGTAGATCATAGCAAACTTTTATGCCCCTAAAATATTTTTTAGTGGCACAGTTCCGTTAAACTGGCGGCTAATATTAGTGAGCCGCTCAACTAGCGAATCAGTCAATACACCTTAATTTATTTTTTTGGCGCTGTCTACGACAGCCTTTTTGCAAACAGAATCCTTTACTAAGGGGCTAAGGGCCGGCGATAAAGTAACGAGGCAAATGGAAGGTAGCGACAGTTATGATATCGAACAACGTTTATGAATTGAAAAAGAGCAAGATTATCGAGATGCGACTAGCACGGCAATGAGTATTGTCTCGCAAAAGAAATTCATTGATGAGTTATTTGAAATGTTAGAATAATGAATAAAACAGCCCCTGAGGGTGTCAATAAATTACTTTTTGTTGTAGATCTAAATATTTTCATTCTAAATCACATACTATCCATCACAGTAACTCAATTCATCTTCACTAAATTAAAAAGAGATTTTGCATATGAATAAGAAAGCCCTTTTGGCCTTAAGTATTAGCAGCGCATTATTAACCTCTTCTGTAAATGCGGCCAACAAAATAGCGGATGCCCGTGGTAATGCAATGGGCAATACAGGCGTTGCTTCGGCTGATTATCTGACAGCACCATTTTATAACCCCGCTCTAGGTGCCAGCTTTAGAGATGACGATGACTTTGCCATACTTGTCCCCGCTGTAGCCGCTTCTATCTATGATGTTGATGATAGTTTAACCACGCTTGATGATCTACAAACCGCGATTGAAGATTTTGAAAGTTCAGGTTCAACAAACGTCAATGCACTTAACCGGATCGATGGATACCTTGATGAGCTACAAGGCAATGCAGATCTAACCGTTACTGTGGGTCTTGGATTTGCTATCGCATTGCCAACCAAAGCCGTATCCACTAACTTATTTGCCCGTGGTTATATGGAAGTTGTGGCTGATATGGATATATCCGGCGATGTAAACCCCGTCAACCGTTACACTGACTCTACTGTGGATATGCTTGCATTTGGATATGCTGAAATGGGTTTATCTTTAGCCAAAGAATTCACCATTGCCAATGAAAAAGTCTCTTTCGGCATTACGCCTAAATACCAAAAAATGACAACCTATGCACAACGTGCCAGCGTGGAAGATTTTGATATTGAAGATTATGATAAAAGTGAAATAACAAAGAGTGCATTCAACGTGGACTTAGGTGCTATGTGGTATAAAGGTAATGTCCGGGCTGGCTTAGCAGTTAAAGATCTGTTCGCGCAAGAAATTGAAGCAAATAATAATAGAGGTTTAACGGATACTTATAAGTTAGACACACAAGTGACACTCGGTCTTGCTTATGTATCTGATTACTTTACTGCTGCGTTTGATGCTGATTTAACTAAGCAAACTCGTTTCCAAAATAGAGATGATGACACACAATTTCTCCGTGCTGGTATAGAAGGTAATGCATGGGGTTGGGCTCAGTTACGTGCAGGTTACGAAATTGATATGGAAGATACGCTTGATAACTCAATCACTGCCGGCATTGGTATCAGCCCATTTGATGTAGTAAGCCTTGATCTCGCAGGCGCTTATGCGGGAGATAATCAGTTTGCTGCTTCGGCTAATTTAGCGTTTACCTTTTAGTTAACTGAAAAAGTTCACAAGATGGGACTCTAAAGGTTTACCACTCAAGTCATACACGCAAGATTTGCTATTTGAGCAAAGGAACAAGGCCCTTTGCTCAAATAAACGACAAAGAGAATTTATTCTTTAAGATCTTCAATGGCAGACTCGGCATCCTTCATTGTTTCTTCAGTCTTTTTCTTGATATTCTGACCCAGCTCAGCGGCATCATCTGCCATCTCTGCACCTGCATCTTTGGCGTCTTCGACCAATTCTCCCACGCCGTCGCCAACCTCATCCGCAGCCTTAGTGGCAGCTTCTTTAGTAGAACTCATTGTATCAGATATCGCACTTTCCATTTTTTCAACGTCAGTCTTTTTATCAGCCTGCCCACAAGCAGCCAGTCCCAAAATAATGGCTGAAACGCCTACCAATTTAATCAAATTCATCACATGTTCCTTCTGAGTTATTAAAAAATACAATCGATGCTTATGTTAGTTTTCAAGTGTTCCCTCATTTTAAAACCGGGTATTTAAATCTATTATCTGAGCAACATCTTAATGACAACTAAAAACTTATTATCACTAATACTCGCTCAATAGCCCGTCCGCTTTCAAAAAGATAACCCAAGCAGAGTAATTTAGCATATTGCACGATGCCAATATACACAAGAAAAAAGATAAAACATAAGGTAAAAAAAGATAAAATAAAAATATAACGTTTGCTTGGGGATTACGGGTAGTGCATTTCCTATCCGTCATGTTGCTCGTCGTAATAGGTTTTATATTGCACCAAATTGATCCACAGCTTACGATTATCTAAATTAATTATGATTAAACTCTGACTAGTTATCCATGAAAATGGAGTTTTAACCTTTTAATAACAACACATTAAAATCACACAGTGGCTACTGGCAGGTTGTTTTTAGATTGGTCTGATTATTGCTTTATATAAATAAATACGTTGTCGAGGAGAGTATTTAATGTTCGCATCATTTATTAACAGGCATCAACTCGCTCACGATTTCATCACGGTAGCGAAAACACACTTTGTTCCTCTTGCTGAAACCATTATCGAGCAGCAGAGCCAACAGCTAAAAAGCCCGTTTTTTGTTGCTATAAATGGCTGTCAGGGCTCTGGAAAGTCAACTTTATCTGACTTTATTTGTGATTATATTAGCCATTACACTGATTTGAATATCATTGTGCTGTCTCTTGATGATTTTTATTTCTCACAGAAAATTCGCTCAGAATTAGCAAATACTATCCATCCTCTTCTAGCAACCCGTGGAGTGCCTGGCACTCACGATACCCAACATATCCAACAAATATTCACTCAGTTAGCAGAAGACCGTGGCACAGTTGCACTTCCCCGTTTTAATAAAGTAACAGATAACCCGTTCCCCATTGAGCAATGGCCAAAAGTTAATTTGCCTGTAGATATCGTTCTCTTTGAAGGATGGTGCTGGGGAGTCACGCCACAGGATGAACAAGCGTTAATTAAACCAGTAAATGACCTAGAGCAAGAGTTTGATACGCAAGGTTTATGGCGTAGCTTTGTTAACCAGACATTATCGACTGATTATCTCCCGCTCTATGACGAGATGGACTTCTGGGTATTACTGCAAGCCCCTTCATTTACTTGCGTTTATCAATGGCGTCTTGAACAAGAGCATAAACTAACCCTAAAAACAGACATTAAGGATCGCGATAGCCTAATGTCTGATCAACAAGTATTACAATTTATTCAATATTACCAACGCTTAACAGAGCATTGTTTAGCAACAATGGGCGAAGGTTGCGATCTCGTTTATTACCTAAATAAAGATCGCCAGATAGAACGAACCGTAACTAAAAAAAAGGACTAAAGATGCAAAAAAAAGCAATCGTCTTTACCGATTTAGATGGCACGTTACTTGACCATTATACTTATCAAACCGATGCGGCAGACGAAACGATCACCACACTTAAATTTAATAATATCCCGATTATTCCAAATAGTAGTAAAACTCAGCAAGAGATATTATTAATTCGAAAACAATTAAATTTGAATTCCCCCTTTATTATTGAAAATGGCGCCGCTGTTTATATCCCAGTAAATTATTTTAAAGTACCGCCTCAAGACACGCACTTAGAAAATGGTTTTTGGGTTAAATCATTCACTCAACCAAAAGAGCATTGGTTATCATTATTAAAGCAGCATGCTCAACATTTTCAGAATGATTTTCAAGGATTTTCACAATTAAGTGACACACAATTATCGGCGCTTACCGGGCTAAGTATTGATAAAGCAGCAATGGCAAAAATGCGTCAATACAGTGAACCACTTAACTGGCTAGGTTCCGCACAATCGCAAGTAGAATTTACTCAAAAAATGCGCGCATTAGGCGCGAATATTCTCCAAGGTGGTCGGTTCTTACATGTCAGTGGAAACTGCGACAAAGGTCAAGCTCAGCGCTGGTTAAGCGAGCAATATCAAAAAGAACACCCGCAAAAAGAGATCATAACAATCGCACTTGGTGATAGCAAAAATGACAATGCGATGCTTGAAGAAGCTACTATTGCTATCCAGATCCATTCTCCAGTGCATGATTTCCCTCGTTTAAAAAGGGAACATCAAGTATACCAGAGTCGCCAGGATGGCCCGGCAGGCTGGGCAGAATCACTACATAAAATTTTATTATCACCCTTAATTAATAAACTATAAAGGATACTTTCTTATGGCTGACTTTTATCAGAACGGTATTGTTACAACAATGCATAACTTGTCGCAACGTAGTAATAAAGATCTTGAACAAGAGTTACAACAATTTTCTAAAGCACGACCAATGGGACTGATTTTACCCTCGTTATTTTCAGAATTAGAGGGTGAGGCATTGCCTGCTATTGTCGATCATTTATGTGAAGTCCCCTACCTAACAGAAATTGTTATTGGGTTAGATCGAGCGACTGAAGCACAATTTCGTCATGCCTTGAAATTTTTCAAAAAACTGCCACAAAATCATCGCGTCTTATGGAATGAAGGCCCAAGATTACAAGCTTTAGATGCCAAACTGCAAAAACTCGGCGTCGCGCCTAAAGAACTCGGTAAAGGACGAAATGTTTGGTATTGCATGGGTTATACATTGGCATCAGGTAAAACTGAATCCGTCGCATTGCACGATTGCGACATTGTCACCTACGATCGTTCATTATTAGCTCGACTGATTTATCCAGTAGCCAACCCGCATTTCAACTACGAATTTTGTAAAGGATACTACGCACGTATCGCAGGTGGAAAAATAAATGGCCGAGTATCTCGCCTATTGGTTACGCCACTGGTTAAGGCATTAAAGAAAACCATCGGTCATAATGAATATTTAGAATTTATCGATAGCTTTCTCTACCCACTAGCAGGCGAGTTTTCCTTTAGAAAAGATGTGCTAACTGATTTACGCATTCCAAGTGATTGGGGGCTAGAAATTGGCGTTCTTTCGGAGATGCATCGTAACTATGCAAGTAATCGAACATGTCAGGTAGATATTGCTGATGCTTACGATCATAAACATCAAGATTTGTCTCTAGAAAATGTGGAAGCAGGTTTATCTAAAATGTCGGTTGATATTACCAAAGCATTTATTCGTAAATTGGCCACTCAGGGCGAAACCTTTACCAGCGAAACCATCCGTACTCTCAAGGCTACTTATTATCGTATCGCCCTTGATTATATAGAAATGTATCGCTGTGATGCCATGATGAACGGTTTGCAACTAGACATTCATAATGAAGAAAAAGCAGTTGAGATGTTTGCTGAAAATATCATGACGGCCGGTCAAATATTTTTAGATAAACCAATGGATACACCCTTTATTCCATCATGGAATCGGGTTATCAGTGCGATGCCAGATGTACTCGAACAACTTAAAGAAGCAGTCGAGCTAGATTACCAAGAGTTTAGTGAATAACGGACAAACTTATTTAACAACCTAGCCATCCCAATATAAATATTGTTCACACGATGGGATAGTTAGGTTATAAAAATAGTTAAGGGATAATTATGGTCGATTTAAATAAAACAAGTGAAGAGTTACAAGCATTACAAGCTAAATTGACTCAGCAGATTGAGTTGCAAGCATTGCAAGCAAAATTGACCCAGCAGATTGATTTCATTTATAAAGATGTTGATTCAAGCATTGATAGCACAGCGCTTGGCAATGAGTTAATTAAACTGATGCGTCTTAATGAAACGCTTTACAAACCCACCCCTTATGAAAACCATTGGTCTGAGAAAGACGTTATCATGATCACCTATGCTGACAGCGTCATGCAGCAACAGCAGAAACCCTTAGTGACTTTGCAAAATTTTATCGATACCTATATTGGTGAAAGCATTAATAGCGTGCATATACTGCCATTTTTTCCCTATAGCTCCGATGATGGCTTCTCGGTTATCGATTATTCCAGTGTCAATGAATCTGTTGGTGGTTGGCCGGAGATTAACGAAATTGCCAAGCATCGACGCTTAATGTCGGATCTTGTCATCAACCACTGTTCAAGTCGCAGTGCGTGGTTTCAGAATTTTATTAAAGGAGAAGGAATTGGCCATGACTTTTTCTACACGGCTTCACCTGATGATGATACGACTGATGTAGTGCGTCCAAGAACCTCTGCTTTGTTAAAAGAAACACCAACAGGCAAAGGCACGCAATATGTGTGGTGTACTTTTAGCCATGATCAAGTTGATTTTGATTTTAGAAATCCTGACGTACTGAAAAGTTTTGTGTCTATTATTCGCTTATACCTTGATATGGGAGTAAGTATATTTCGCTTTGATGCTGTTGCGTTTTTATGGAAAACCATTGGTAGCAGCTGCATTAACCTGCCACAAACCCACGAGGTGGTTCGCTTATTGAGAACCCTGATTGAACATGCCCAATCTGATGCCATTATTATTACCGAAACCAATGTCCCTAACACCCAAAATTTGACCTATTTTGGTAATGCTAATGAAGCGCATTCTATTTATAATTTCTCGTTGCCGCCTTTATTGATCAACACCTTAGTTACGGGTAACTGCTTATACCTAAAACGTTGGTTAATGAGCATGCCCCCTGCTCAGAATGGCACCTGTTATTTTAATTTCATTGCCTCCCATGACGGCATTGGTTTAAGACCAGCTGAAGGCTTACTCGATGATCAAGAACTAACCACTTTGGTTGAGACGATGCAAGCGTTTGGCGCTAAAATATCATGGCGTAGCGGCGAGTCTAACAAACAAAAAGCCTATGAAATTAATATCGCCTTATATGACGCCCTACAAGGTACGACCGCAGGTAAAGATAATCTCGGATTGCAACGATTTATTTGTGCTCATGCAATTATGTTTGCCCTTGAAGGCATTCCCGGTATTTATATTCATAGCCTGTTAGGTACGCGCAATGATTATGAAAAATATGAAAATAGCCAACAAAACAGAGCGATCAACCGCCACCGTTGGGATTATGATTTATTGCAGGAAAATCTTGGCGATCAAAATAACCATCACCATATCGTCTTATCATCACTTAAAAAGCTTCTGAGTATTCGCATCAGGCAACCCGCTTTTCATCCCAATGCAACTCAGTTTACGCTTCATTTAGGTTTACAACTTTTTGGTTTTTGGCGCCAAAGCATGGCTAGAAAACAAAGTATATTTTGTATCAGCAATATTACCAACGAAGACGTTGATCTATCACTTAATGGGCTAAACTTAGTATTGACAGATAGTTGGTTTGAATTGATTTCGGGTATAACCGTTGATCCTTTACAAGAAATGTTAACACTGCTTCCTTACCAAACGGTATGGATCAGTAATATACAATCTTGAGGCCATCAAAGATAAGAAGATAAAGATAAAATACTGAGATTTATATTCTCAGTATTTCTATTATTAGAAACTTTATTTAGTTACTGTTGTTTGTGTCAAAATGGTAAGTCACATTCACCACTGCGCGGTATTGAATATCATCACGAGATAGCGCAAATTTTTCAGCTTTTATTCCAGTTTGATCAACATCAATTAAATCCTTCTGCAATCCCATACCCCGCATTTAACGCTTCAGTTTTAGTGCTGTAATCGGCAGAGGAAAGCTTTACAGGATCCATTGTCGGCCCCTATTGGTGATTAATAAACAGTACAAATGGCAAGGTCAAAATAAAGAATCACCGATGCAACATATCCCCCCCCCTAAAGTTCAAATTTTATGTTTTATGTTTTATGTTTTATTGCTATTATCTCGCCATTATTAAATTATAATCAAAAAATGGACTTTACATGCGTAATTTAACAAAAGCGGCTTCCCTTACTTCCATGTTGTTATTAACGGGTTGTTGGGGAGGCTCCGACTCTTCTACAATACCCCCTGAATCTTCTTCCAATAAGGGCCCTGTCTTAGCGCAAATTACAACAAAACAGATCGAATCAGGTGATAGTTTTTCTTATCAACTTGTTGTTTCTGATCCCGATAATTCTTTCCCAAGCGATTTTACATTTGAAGTGATTAAAGGCCCTGAAGGCTTATCTATAGATGAAAACGGTGTGCTTTCATTTATTTCTTCGGCAACTGCATCGAAGAATAATTTGGTCACAATACAAGTTAAAGATGGTGGTGAAAATAATGCACAGCCAAGCCAAGTAACTTTTTCTTTACATGAATTATTTTACCTGACCGCTTCGGGTAACTTAATTAATTATTACACCAATCAAGCGATTAGCAATGGAGAGGTACAGTTATCAATAAATGGCGTGGTAATTAATAAAACAGTGTCTCAAGAAAATGGTGAGTTTTCATTAAAGTATTTAGATACATTAACTTACAGTAATGCCGTTATCTCTGCAGATGCACCGGGTTATGCAGAAGCATCAATCAGTTTGATTGGCTCTGAAATTGATAATACCGCTAATTTATACCTTCCTCCGATTCAAGCAGAAGTGATATTTAATGCCGCCGTGGAGAATGTGCTTAAAGTTAATGGATTCCCGTTGATTTTCCTCCCTGAAAATAGTTTTGTTGATGCCAATGGCGAAGTCGTCAGCGGCAATATAACCTCAGAATTATTTATTATTGACCCAACATTAGATATCGATCTGATGCCGGGTGAAATGATCACTCAAAGTGCCGAAGATCCAACTCAATCGGTACCCATTGAGTCTTTTGGTGCTATTGCAGCAACCTTTACCAATGAAACGGGTGAAACTTTACAACTTGGAGCGGATAAAACGGCTGAAATTCATATCCCTGTTTCAGGGGTAAATCCACCGAACACTATTCCACTATATTATTATGATGATATTAATGGTGTTTGGGTTGAAGAGGGAGAGGCTACGCTTATCAGTGATATAAGCGGTGATTATTACCTTGGTAAGGTTTCTCACTTTAGCACTTGGAATGCAGATCGTGTTTATGAAACGGTTAATATTAATGGCTGTGTTGAAGATATTGATGGTACAAGAATTGTCGATGCTCGCATTAGTACAGAAGGGCATGACTATAACGGCCGCTCAAATGCATTTTCTGATATTGGCGGTTATTTTACGGTGCCCGTAAAAACAAACAGCAGCATGTTTATTTCAGCAAGTAATAACCACCAGAGCCGAACTATCACCGTTACTACAGCCGCCACCAATTTTACAATGAATGAGTGCTTAGTTTTAGATAAAGCAACGTCTAAAATTGAATTAAAATGGGGGCTATCACCTACGGATTTAGATTCTCACTTTTACGGACCCAGTGCGAATGGTGAACGTTTTCATATAGCATATTACAACGACAGTGAAATTGTGAATGGTGTCAATATGTACCTTGATGTTGATGATATTAATAGTTATGGACCCGAAGTGATCACTATTCCAAAATATAACCTACCGGGCACGTATCAATACTTTGTTCACAACTTTTCTGGCGATGCTGATATTCAGCCTGCAGAAACACGAGTTGAGCTGATTATAAATGAACAACGAACTTCATTTACGCCACCTGATGGTGTAGCGCAAATTTGGTGGCATGTTTTTGATATTGAAGTGCAAGAAAGTGGAAGCATGACAGTAAATACGGTTAATACTTGGTCTCTTGAGCCAGATGATGGTGGCTCATTGGCGATAAGTTCACGCAACAAATATGTCAAAACAAGTATTAACGCATCAAAGCTGCACAGTAAATATTACGCTAAGTAAAGAAGCAAGCACCGAGTAATATCATGGCGATCGCACATATCTCTTGCTGCGATCGTTTTTTATCTGCAAAGAAGTCGATTACTCTCTTCCTTTATGCCTATTTTCTGGTGTTGAATAAGTACTTTTACAATAAAATAAAAACGCATGTAAAATTACATGCTTATGTAGATGACTCAGGTTATTTTTTGTAAAAAGATTAAAACCACTACCACGCACACTTCATGCGACTGCGAAACTGCGTTTCGGTTCGCATTCATTAACAGAGGCGCTACGCGCTACACAGAGAAAAAACTAAGAGACTAAAATATAAGATAATTATGTTTTTCTCTGTTTTCCCTCATTTTACTCTGCGGTGCAATTTTTTGACGTGTTTTCATCTTTTCCCATTTTTACCTGAGTTAAGTACATAACTCAAGTTTCGGGATTCAAAACAAACAATAAAACCCAAATAACTCGATGATTTTAAAGAGGTTGATGTCTCATTGTGGTAAAATACTTGTTAACTAGACAAAGGATAATACAACAAGAGACAT